>DAWBVG010000300.1:0-4526 GCA_052279865.1 Muribaculaceae bacterium | reverse complement strand
TTTAATTTAAGTTTCGCAAGCTTCAACTTAAAGTTTAAGAGTTTATAAGTTTAAAAGTTCAAATTGATACGAATTTATAGTTCGCGTCAAATATAAACTCATAAACTGCGCTTGCGCGGATAAACTTATAAACTTCAACTTTACACTTGCAAAAGTTGAATTAGTTTATCATCACCACAAATTTAATAAAAATATTATGAAAAATCTATTTATTTTAAATAAATTTTAGTTTGGTGGCATTTAATGGTTACTCCTTCTCCATTTTGTCTATCTCAGCCTTGAGTCTTGCGGCTTCTTCATAGTCTTCATTCTCAGCTGCTTGCTGCATAAGCGTTCTCAATTCTCCGATTGTCTTTTGTGAAGTGAGGGTATTGCTTTGTTTTTGGTTGCGAGTGGAGTTATCTTGTTGTGCCGTAGAGTTCTCCTTTCGGTTTTCCTGTTCATCCGGATCGAACCCTGCTTCTTCCAGAACCTCAGCGGAGGTATAGATTGGAGCATCTGCACGGATTGCAAGGGCTATGGCATCGGATGAACGGGAATCTACTGTGCGCACGTTAGTGCCGTCGGTGAATATCATATCTGCGGCAAAGACTCCCGAGGGAAGACGATGTATCTCGATTTCCTTTAATCTGATTCCGAATTCCTCCATGAAATTCATCATCATGTCGTGGGTAAGAGGACGTGGTGTCACCACTTCCTGTAGTTTGCATTCGATTGCCTGCGCTTCCGGGTAGCCAATTATGATGGGAATGCGGCGGTTTCCTCCAACCTGACGGAGGATCACGGCATAGACCCCGGATTCAATCTGATTGTATGTAATGCCTACAAGTTCTAATCTATATCTTTCCATTTCAAATAATTCAAATAATAGGAGATTCGAGAGCTAAGAGTTTGACGTTCGTTCTGCTGACTTATGGTGTTTCCTGGATCGGGTGGGAAGGGAAATCATTCCTGACCCAAGACATAGCCGCCGGTCGGGAGTGTATATGATTGCAAACTGCCCCGGAGCTATCCCCTGAATGTCAGTATCTGAATGTACAACGTATGAACCATCGGTTTTTCTTTCGATGGAACCGGTGTAAAATTCAGGGGAGTGGCGTGTCTTGAAAGAGATGTCTACCTTTTCATCGGAATCATCAAACGGAGATTCCGTGATCCAGTGCATCTCCTCGACGGGTACTTCTCTTCCATATTGCTTACGGGTGTCGAAACCATTTGATACATATATCACATTGTCGCGAATGTTCTTTTTTACCACATACCAGGGACCTCCGCTAAGTCCAAGTCCTTTGCGTTGCCCGATAGTGTAGAACCAGTATCCTTTGTGAGTGCCGATCTTTTTGCCTGTCTCAATTTCAATTACGGGACCCTCTTTTGTGCCCAGATGACGCTCAATGAAATCGGAATAATCGATTTTGCCAAGGAAGCATATTCCCTGCGAATCCTTTCTTGAAGCGTTGGGAAGTTTTGCTTCGGCAGCTCTGCGTCTGACCTCTGATTTGGGGAATTCACCGAGAGGGAAAAGAATATGCGACAACTGCTCGTAAGAAATCTGGGCAAGGAAGTCTGTCTGATCCTTTACCGGGTCTGCAGCCGTGGCGAGATAATATTTACCGTTCTCCTCTACGATAGAGGCATAGTGACCGGTAGCAGTCTTATCGAAATCCTTACCCCAGCGTTCTTCAAAAAAACCGAATTTGATGAGCTTGTTGCACATCATATCAGGATGAGGTGTAAGCCCCTCCTTGACGGTGCGTAATGTGTAAGCCATTACATGATCCCAATATTCCTCATGTAGCGACACCACCTTTAAGGGAAGGTTATATTTCTTTGCGATGAGGGTGCACATCTCTATATCCTCTTCTGCCGAGCAATCGCCTTCGCCATTATCCATGCCAATGCGGATATAGAACAGGTGCAATTCATGCCCCTGTTTGAAAAGAGTGTCGACAACGACCGCGCTGTCAACACCTCCGGAAATCAATACCGCTATTCTCATACCTCTTCAAGTTCGGATTCGCTATGGTCGTTGGTGTGGATGAAATGCAGGGAGAGAAAATAATCGACAGATATTTTCCCCGGACCCACAAGCATTATGAAGAAATAGATGCCGAGAAACATTATCGGCACATATCCCTGCTGCGACCAGCTGAGCATATATGGTGCCTGGGTTACGAGATCGTGGAGGATGTAATACTCAGCCACAATCATTGCGATAAAAGGAGGAACAGTCATGATCCTTGTCATGAATCCAGCCATGATGAAGAGAGAACATCCGATCTCGATGGAGATCATCAGTATCAGCACTGCAGCAGGATCAATCCCGAATATTGAGGGAAACATCGCTTGTGCGGCATCAAAATTATTGATCTGTCGGATGCCGAACTGCATCATCATTATGCCAACGAAGAGCCGCAGAAAGAGGCGCCCCATATTGGTGTAGGAATATCCGGTGGTGCGTATATATATCCTTTTTAAAGAATTCATCATAAGGCAGCTTCTTATTTTTGAGTTTCCTGTTCGAATGCCAGAGCCTTGGCTTGTTCAACAGATATGTTTTTTGCCACTATCTTACCATCTTTCCCTACAACGTAGAAAGACGGTGTGGTGCGGATATCAAGGATGTCGGAGACTGTGTCGGAAGCTCCCACAACCCAATTTGACGGATAGTCACCTATATTTGTCTGCCATCCGTCTACCGGATCCGGTATAATAAAGAGGATATTTACAAGTCCGCGGTCCACAAGAGAGGTGAATCTCATATCAGTTTCCATTTTTAATTTAGCGTGGCGACAATCATCGCAGTCAGGATCACCGAATTCAATAATAGTGAACACTCCGATTGGCTGGAACTTACCCGGATTGCCGGTTGGAGTCATGAAATTAAATGAAGGTGCCAGTTGACCTATCATCGAGCTTTTGAGTTGTTCAAGCTGGCGACGATAGCGAATTTTGCGGGAATCCGATATTTTCTTGTTCTTGAGGAATGCCTCAAGATATTTGATATAGATCTCATCAATCCATATTTTTGCTCTTTGCCCGTAAAGACTCTCTTCCGCAGCTTTGGTAAACTGGAGAAGAAGTGTGGGATTTTTCGATAGTTGTGACAACATAGAATCGACAGCCTTGTCAACCTCAACCTTGTCTGCCCATTGCATCGGGAGCGTGAACACACGGAAAGCATCGTTGAGCGCTGACTGGTTTACGGCGTCTTTCTTCTTGAAATCCATTTTATCCCAGAAATGCTGCATAAGCCAATTGCTCTTGTCGGAGAGAGAGATTATCTCTTCAGGAGCTACCGGATATTCAAACAAAGGTTCTATTTCGATCACTTCCGCGTTCAAACGTGTCGGAACCAGGATTGTAGACATAAACGCCAAGCAGAGCAAGCTGCGTTTCAAGTATTTTTTTATCATTTCAATTATTGGTTTACTTACTTAACGAAGAAATAAACTTTTTATTTATTCATCGAGATAAGAGCGGATGCCATTGGTCCATGCCCGGTAACCGGGTCCGGTAAGATGCAAACCATCGTTGGTATATTTTTTATTGAGTTTGCCGTTCTTGTCTGCAAGGAATGGCCAAAGGTCTATATACTTTAGATTGTTTTTTTCTGCAATCTCCTTGATGCGCTTATTGAATTCAACGATTGTGTTCTCTTTCCCTTTTAGATTTTTATACACTCCATAGTCATTATTTATAGGCATAATGCTTTGGAGATACAGTTGGGTTTCAGGTGAACGCTGTAGAATTTCATTTACAAGCGTCTCATATCTTTCCGCGAGTTTGTCGACGCTATGACCATGCGACACATCATTGATGCCTATTAGTAGAAAGATTTTCTTTGGGTGTCCCTTGACCACCTGTTCCAATCTTTTCTGCACTCCCGGTATAATGTCTGATCTTATTCCACGGTTTTTTACATCCTCTCTTTTGAACAGCTCTTCGAAGTTGCCGCCGTCAGTTATGGAATTGCCCAAGAAAATGATGTCATTCTCCGTGACGGGAAGGTGATCGAACAAAGATACTCTCTGATCCCAATATTTGTCTGCAAATGCCGACATCGGAATGATCAGGGAGAATAATAACAGAATTAAGCGAATGTTTTTACAATACATGATAATCAGTATGATAAATTTTAAGCCCCGGCATGGGATGCTGTTCTATAAGTCCGACTTTAAAGCCTTCACTTTTTGTTACCTCCCAGAGGATGTCTCGGAAATGATATGCCACGGAACCGATATAACTTACCGGATATGAATGTGAATTTTCGTAGCGTGCCACATTTCGTGAGATAAATCTTCGAAACTCCTGTCTTACCATTGAGTTGATATAAAAATTATCAAGGTGTTTTTTTATGAAAGGCACAAATGAAGCCAGAAAAATATTAGGAGTAGCCGATCTGTAGACTTTTCCTATGACATCCCCTTTGCTGAGTCCGGTTTCATGGAAAAATGCATCACACACACATTTCGGAGCTATCTCCTTGAATATATCACCGAGGAGTCTTTTGCCCAGTGCTGTGC
>DAWBVG010000299.1:0-6107 GCA_052279865.1 Muribaculaceae bacterium | reverse complement strand
TTATACGAATCAAACAAATAAACTCAAAAACAGCGCGAAGCGCAAATAAACATCTAAACTTCAACTTTACGCTTGCGAATGTTGAATTAATAAATTATATCATAGTCATGAAGAAGACCGAAAGAAAACCTACCGCATACCCGGCAAGCACCTGCCAAACGGTGTGACGTCCGAGCCATACTCGGGTCGTACCCAACAATCCGGAAAGTGCTATCGAAACAAGCAGCCAGATAAATGCCCCTTCCTGCGGAAAACCTACACGGATTATGCGTATCAGCAAAGCCACAACTCCGGCAACGCCGGCGGCATGGGCAGAAATCTTCCATTTAAAATTGACAAGCAGATTCACAAACCCGGCAACAGCGCCTCCTCCAAAGAACATCACAAGCCACATCGGTGCGCCTTTATACCACATAAACCAACCTGTGCCTACCAGACACACGATGGAGATGATATAGGGTATCAAGCGTTCTTTACGTCCGTTAAGACCGACATCGTGAACCAAGCCCATGCGCTTGAGCAGAAGCACAAGCAATGCAGGCACTGCCACGGTGAACGCGACTGTGACGAGAGTGAAGACAGTCTTCACCGACATTGGTGTGAAATCCAGGATCGATACATTGAATGCAAGAAGCACACCATATACGGGCATCAGCAAAGGAACCATGACCCATGAAAGGAAGGTCGCGAACCCGTCGGCGATGCGTTCTCCGGTGGTCGGAGGATAACTCCTGTCGGGTTCGGATTCATAACCGGTATCTTCGTCGGGATCCGACACCTTTTGATTCTCTTCTTCCGTGTTTTCAGTTTCTTCCTGAAGATGAGTCTCCACTACTTCTACAATTACCTCTTCCTCAGGGTCATCGTCGAGAGGAGAGGCAGGATAATATGATGATGTGTCTAATTTCATAGCTATTTCATTTGTTTACGTGTTGCCGCTGCAAATTTGGGCGGTATGGGGGTCTCGAAATTCATATCCTTTCGAGTGATAGGGTGTGCGAAACGGAGTGTTCTCGCATGAAGGGCAAGACGATGAAGCGGGCTCTTTGTGGCGCCATATTTCTTATCGCCGGCAATAGGATGACCAAGTTCTTTAGCATGCACTCGTATCTGGTTCTTACGTCCGGTATCAAGCGAAAATTGAGCTAACGTAAAACCATTTCCACGACTAACCACTTCATAATGCGTCACGGCAATGCGTCCTTCCTCGGGATTGTCAGTGGTATAAACCACAAACTGCGAATTTTCAGCCAGACGGCTTTTCACAAATCCGCGGTCCTGTTCCAGGTTACCTTCAAGCACGGCAACATACAGACGTTCAAGGATAATGTTGTTCCAATTGTGACGCAGCACATTCTGTGCCTCCTCCGACTTGGCAAACATCATTAATCCGGAAGTATCTCGGTCAAGACGATGCACAATAAACAGTTTGTTGGCAGGATTAACCTCCTTCACATAATTACGGAGGATTTCATATGCATTCTCTTCCTTACGGTGGCTTTGCGTAGGCACAGATAGAAGACCATACCCTTTGTTTATCACGAGCACATCATTATCCTCATAAACAATCTCGATGCGATGATGATGAAAGTGCGGGAATGGACGAGTGGCATTGAATTCCACCACTGCTCCCGGCTCTATTGGAGCATCGAAAGCGTTTGTGACAGTTCCGTTTACCTTAAGATGTCCGTATTTCATCCATTTCTTGATATCGCCTCGTTTGGAATCGGGACGCATACGAGAAACAAAATCCATAAGGGAAACCGGGGATTCACCCCTATTTTCCCACGTAAATATCCTGTCTTCTTTGAAACCTGTTCTTTTTCTATCGCCGTGTAGTGCCATTATATCATGAATATATGGTTATAACAATGTTGCGGCAATTTTTATCACCGCACGTTGCATTCTGCAAAATTAGCTATTTTTTTATAAATAAACGCATTTTTCAGTCATTGACTTTAGCACGAAGCAACCAGTGCCCGAGGCGACAGTCGAGACATCTGCCGGAATCGCAATACTGTTTGCGGAGCTGCAGCAATGCCTGGCTGCGCATGGCATCCCCACATTCAAAACCAAGTTGCTGCCATTGGCGCACATACATATTCCTCTCCGGAGGCAGGCGGCGCCAAAGTCCAAGTCCCGTTTCCGCCTTCTCAGGTTCACCGTGAGCAGCGCCATGTGCATATAATATCGGAGCTACGAGATTAATCATCAAGAGATCAACACTCCCTGCCCCTAAAGCCGCCGTCCCCATCGGTTGCTCTCTGTCGAAATCTGAATGCGTCAGCCAGTACCCCTCAAGCTCCCAGTGCAACAGCTCACGGGTCTTGTCGATATCTCCGGCAGCTGCAAGAATACGCGAAAGGAGCGAGAATCCTCCGTAAAGAGTTTTGGCGAGCACCGCGATGCGGCGATGCGGAAAATTCTGCGGGCGCGTGCGTGCGTATTTCCATAACTCCCGTTTCATAGGACGCAGATTATATTTGCGCGCAAGGAAATAATATTCGCGACAGAGCAGCTGATAATATTCATCAAAAATATGTATGGAGGTATCAAGCATACCTGCCTGTCCGAAAAGCAACGCTTCAAGTTGCACAAGATTATCGGCATGGCGATGCAGATATCCCAATGGAATCGATCTTGCTAAAATTTCAAAAGGTTCGCTGTTAAGTCCGAATCCCAAGGCACGTGCAAGGGTCACAAAACATGTACGCTCCCAGTCGCCACCGAGATTATGCAGTTCATCAATAATACGCATGGCTTTAACGTGCATTCTCTCAACTGCGAGAGACTCAAGGCAATCTGTCTTTATCAGCGAGGGGATGCATGCAACATCTCCGGCGCAACGGATGTCGGAGATGCCTCCACAAAGAGTGGCATACATATTGAAGAAGCTTTCGGGGAAAGTGGCGGTAAGTTGTGGGATCTCGGTTCCATCGGAACGCATAACGCGCCTGTCACTTATCGCCACCACATGAAGGGCTACCGAATCATATGCGGCATCGCGGTCATGACCGTGGCGATACCAATCGGATGCCCGCACATGGATCTCCACATTACCAGCCCATTCCGTGTCGCCAATTCGGATACGTGCATTCGAAAAGTCTGGACCTGCATCGCAATTTAACCTTCCCGGAGACAATATCTCCAGTTGTGCCCCATCTTCAAGATAGAGTTTTCTGCCCAACATTCGGTGCTTCCAGAGATACTGATATAACTTCTCCATAATTTCCCCGACTAAGAGAGTGCTCAGCTTAACCTTAATAATGTGCATGAAACTTTAGGATTAATTTTCCACTCACATGAAAGTTAAATCCAAACACACTCCACGAATATTCTCTATTTTAAGAGTTTCTTAGTTAATATTTGTTAATTCAAACGATTCCCGAAAAAATCTTTTTTTAGAATTCGTAAATATTTTTATAACTTTGTAATGTGTTTTTCATAGTATTAAATTAAGATTAAGGTTTCGGTCTATTTCTTTGTGAAAAGAGATAGACTTTTTTTATTGACCAAATTTAATCATAAATTTTAAAAAAGTGTTTAAATTTTAAGACGTTTTTTTGTTTTATGGGGTGAAATGAGGCGAGATAGGGAGAAATGGGTATGAATAAGAATGTATAGGGATGGATGAGGCGGAATGGGGATTTATGGGAGAGAGGGGGAGGTGTTGGTTTTAAGAATTGTGAATTAGCAGAAGATGGCAATTGAGAAGATACGGGGAATAGTGATAGATGTGATCAAACACAACGACCGTCATAACGTTGTGACACTCTTCACGCGCGACCGAGGCAGGATAGCATTCCTTTCACCTGTCGGATCGGGGAAGAGCGCGCGCATGCGCAATGCCCGCCTTCTCCCGCTGTCGGTCATCGAAACCGACGTCAATATGCGTCAGAACCGAGAGCTTCAGCTCCTTGGAGCGGTAACACCTTATGAAATATGGCGCGACTTATATTTCAATCCCGTTAAATCCTCCATTGTACTGTTTATCTCAGAGTTCCTTAACAGATATTTCCGGGACGCCTCGCCTGACCCCACAGCATGGGAATTCATCATAGCGGCTATAAGGGCACTCGACAACATGCAGAAAGGATTAGCCAACTTCCACATCTGGTTTCTCATCCGCTTTCTTGACATTGCCGGCATTGCGCCCGATCTTTCCGGCTATGAAAAAGGCGACAGTTTTGATATGCGCGCCGGCATTCCGGTAGTCGACACCGCCTTGCACCGCGACATCCTCACCCCCGAAGAGACACGCCTCCTCGCACTCCTCTCCCGCATCACCTTGACCAACATGCGTCACTACCGCTTCACCGGCACCGCCCGCCGCCGTCTCCTCGACCGTCTCCTCCGCTACTACTCCATCCACTTCCCCGGACTCTCCTCCCTCAAATCACCCGACATCCTCTCCGAAGTCTTCTCCTGATTTCTCTAAATATACCTGAGTATTTCTTGAGATTTCCTAATTTGAAAAATTATTATTACATTTGCTAACTGAATTGAACTGCAATTCAATACTATACGTTAGAAAGACAAATATATACTAAAAGCGCATGACAAATTTTGATAGTAAGAAATTGACGGAATTAGTTCTGTATATACTTGGCAAGACCGGCGGAGTTGATTTCTACCATGCTTTCAAGATTCTCTATTTTGCTGAAATGAAACATCTCGCAAAATGGGGTAGCAGCATCGTACCTGATGAATTTTGCGCTTTGAAATATGGTCCAGTTCCTACTCACCTGTATGATGCGGTAAAGGAGTTGGATCATCCCAGCATGATTCTTTCTGAAGAGCTGTCTGAGGTTATTCAGTTTGCAGGAGAGGATGCTCCCAATGTTCTTCTCCCTAAACGTGATGCCAATTTAAAGTTCCTATCACAATCAGAAACTGAAGCATTGGATGAATCAATCGAAGAAAACAAATCATTGACCTTCGGGCAACTCATGCGCAAATCTCATGACGAAGCATGGGATGAAGCCAACCGCCTAGCAAATGGTACAAACATCATTTCTCCAGTATCTATGGCAAAAGTCCTTCATGCAAACGAAGCGATGCTTGAATACATTGAAGAACAAATGCAGATTGAATTAGCCTTGGAATGATGAAGTTTTCCGACGCTCTAAAACCGGAAGAGCTTTCCAAACTGGCAACCCATACGGTAAAAGTTGGGGATGTCTATGAAATAACTATGACTGAAGCCAACGGTATAAAGCCCAAAGCCGGAGATAGTTCGAGAGATAAATATTTCATTGTGCTTGGATTTGACTATGATGGAGTTGCATATGGAGGAGTCATCATAAATTCCCAGATTAACAAAAATCTTCCGGCACATATCAAAATGTATCATATGCCGATTAAGAAGTCTAAATATCCATTTCTCAGATATGACTCATTTGTTGACTGTGTCCGCTTAAAAATTGCCCATCCACAAAAATTTAATGAATGGAATTACCTCGGTGAAATTGACGAATACGATGTAGGGCTCATTATTGGCACCATCAAGGAAAGTCCGGCTGAAAGCATCGAACACCTCTCCCAATTCGGATTATAACTTTCACTTATAATAGAGTATTCCTATTTTAAGACAATCTTTCTGACGCCAATTATATTGATGTGCTACCTCTAGAACAGGAATCAATATAAAAGACGCCAAGGCGCGAAGAGCAAAGTTTGACTCGAATTTTCAGAAGGTCGCATAGCTCCTGCAAAGTCGCGAAGCCATTCGGCGAAATGTCTGATCACAGGTATTATAGATTCAATAAATGTTTCAAAATAATAACACAGAGCCACAGAGGTACAGAGGTTTCGCCACAAAATTATGCTTGGATTTTTAGGCGCAGAGGGTCGTTAACGACCTGACGGAGGCACAGAGCCTGATTCGGCAACGTAAAATATGTAATGTTAAATGTTGAATGGTCTGATGACAGGTGGTTCTCTAACTCTGCGTCTCTGTCAACATCGCAGATGTCTCAGCGCCTTGAAATTAAACACTCATTTCACATAAAAATCAATCTAAAGCTCTGTCCCTCTGTGGCTCAGTGTTTAAGTTGTTGTATTAAAAGGTTTTATTCTTCGCTACTTCGCGTTTAATTTTATGAAGA
>DAWBVG010000298.1:0-6104 GCA_052279865.1 Muribaculaceae bacterium | reverse complement strand
TTATCTTCTTAGCGCACATTCCGTCTCCCTCCTTTCGCTTTATCGTTCTTATGCTCTTGAGAGACACCACGGTAGATCAGGAATATTGCCGGGCGTTTATCATAATTCTCCTTGCAGTTCCTCCATTTTGCTGCCGGACGAGTGATGACACTCTCATTCTCGCAATCAGTTATGTCGCATGCCACGCAAAGACGTGTGTCGGGACGCAGATTCTCACTCAGGAAGCGGATCATGCTGTTGTTGCGATAGGGAGTCTCGATGAATATCTCGGTGCGGTTTTTAGCTTGTGATTCATTTTCCAGTTCGCGCACAGAGCGAATACGCTCCTTCTCTTCAATCGGCAGATAACCGTTGAATGCGAATCCTTGACCATTGAAGCCGGATGCCATCAAAGACATGAGGATACTCGAAGGTCCCACCAAGGGAATAACCCTCATCCCCTCTCGCTGCGCAATCTCAACAGGCAATGCGCCGGGATCGGCAACCGCCGGACACCCGGCTTCGCTCATCACACCCATAGACTCTCCCCTACGCAACGGCTCCAGCCAGGAACTTACTTCCGCAAGATTCGTGTGGCCATTGAGTTCATAAAATGTGATGGAATCTATATCGAAGCTTTTATCCCACCGCTTAAGGAAACGACGTGCGGTTCTCACATTCTCCACTATCAAGTGTTTTAAATCCTTGACTAAAGGAAGATTACCCGTTGGAATAACATTTTCCAACGGAGCATCGCTGATGTTTACGGGGATAAGATATAGAGCCGTTTGCTGTTTCATATTACAAATTTAATAAAAATCCCATATACCATTATTACACGTTTCATCATTTTTTGTTAATTTTGTTAATTGCACACAGAGTGCAACCATCTATGAATAATTTTGCACTTGGAAGCAACCCGAATTATGACATTACCTGAGAATTTCATCAACCAGATGCGCAATCTTCTTGGAGAAGATTGCGATTCATTCCTCGCGGCAATGAATCAGCCACCATCGGTGTCTATAAAACTCAATCGCAGAAAAAGTAATAACCCGGATATCTGCGGATATGAGGGATTGACGCCGGTGAAGTGGTGTCCGAGCGGGTATTATCTGCCGGAGCGGCCGGTGTTCACACTCAATCCTCTGATACATGCCGGTGTGTTTTACGTGCAGGATGCTTCATCGATGATATACGAGGTGGTGACCGAAAAAATAGTGCCGATGGCTCTTGACACTGGCGACCCGCTCCGAGTGCTCGATCTATGCGCCGCACCGGGTGGAAAAACAACCTCCATGATCAATGCCCTCCCCGACGGCACAACCGTTGTTGCCAATGAATTTGTCGGCAACCGCGCCACAGTCTTAAAGGAGAACCTGATGAAATGGGGATATCCCGATATTATAGTCACAAATTCGCCCACAGCCCGCTTTGCCGCGCTTGGTGAACTTTTCGACATCATTGCCGTAGATGCCCCATGCTCCGGCGAGGGAATGATGCGTAAAGAAGATGTGGCTGTAAGCCAATGGGGAGAAGGGTTGCAAAAACAATGCGCTTCACTTCAGCGAGAAATCCTCGCTGACGCATTCGAGGCATTAAAACCCGGTGGCTTTCTCATCTATTCCACCTGCACTTTCAACCGCCTCGAAAACGAAGAGAATGTCGGTTATCTTGTCGAAGAATTCGGGATGGTTCCATTAGATATGAATTTCCCTGAGGAATGGGGCATCGGCAAAGGGATAGACACACCTTATCCGTGTCTGCGCTTCATGCCCCACATCACACGCGGCGAGGGTCTCTTTCTGTGCGTTCTTCGCAAAGAGGGTGATTATATGCCGGCTCGTACGCGACGTGGGAAATCATTCTCCCAACTGATTGCAGAAAAGGCTAAAATTATTGCAGACGGCATACCCATGACCACAACCAAAGGGAGAGATCTGGTCCCGACCACGGAATCGGTGCTTTCTTGCGATTACAGAAAGGGGACACTACCCGAAGCGGAAGTTGACGAACAGACAGCCCTCTCTTATCTGCGACATGAAGCAATTCAGCTAAATCCTGAAATCCCGAAAGGGTATGTTGTTGTTATGTATAAAGACCAACCTTTGGGAATTGTTAAAAATCTCGGAAACCGAGCCAATAATCTTTATCCTGCGCAATGGCGAATAAGAATGAAATAAGACACGAGATATTTCCCGTCACCGGGATGATGTGTGCCGTATGTGCCGGCACAGTAAAAAAGACCATCTCCGAATGCACGGGGGTGACAGACGTTGACGTGAATTTTGCAACCAACTCCGCCACAATCGACTGGAATCCGACACTCACATCTCCCGCCAGGATAGCGGAAGCTGTGAAAGATGCCGGATATGAGATGATTGTGAGCGAATCAGAGGCGAAAGCTGTTGAGGAGAAGGAACGTCAGGAGGAACAGGCTTACCGCACAATGAAACTGAAAGTGATTGTTGCGTGGATCATTACCATTCCCCTCTGCATCCTGTGCATGCTCCATATTCACTTTCCTGCAGACAACTGGATATTCATGGCAATGACCCTTGCTGTCATGGCTTATTGCGGAGAGGGATTCTACAAGCGCGGCATAAAGGCGCTTATTGCAAAAGCTCCGAATATGGACAGCCTTGTTGCAATCTCCACCATTGTCAGCTTCCTTTTCAGCGTGTTCAATACGATCGCTCCTGAAGTGCTCACATCACGTGCGATAAGCGCGGATGTATATTACGAAGGAGCTGCCATGATCATCGCTTTTGTATTGACAGGAAAAATGATGGAAATGCGCAGCCGACATTCCACAGGACTGGCGATACGCGCACTTATGGACCTTCAACCCGATGAGGCATTACTCGAACTTGCCGATGGCAACACTCGGCGCGTGCCTGTATCGGAAATAAAAGTCGGAGACATATTGGTTGTCAGGCAGGGCGACAAGATTCCTGTAGATGGCATCGTAGAAGCAGGAAATGCCACTGTCGACGAGTCTATGCTTACGGGAGAGTCAATAGGCATTGAAAAAACACGGGACGACAAAGTAAGCGCAGGCACAATACTTAATGCGGGGAGCATCAAGGTCAAGGCAACAAAGGTAGGTGCCGACACTGAGCTTTCAAGGATAATACGCGCCGTGAAGGAAGCCCAGGGATCTAAAGCACCTGTGCAGAAACTCGTTGACCGCGTTGCCGCCATTTTCGTCCCGACTGTCATGGTAATCTCGCTGATTACATTCTGCGTGTGGATGGCGATGGGACGTGGCTATCTCCCGATAGCCTTTGTCTGCGCGGTTTCAGTGCTTGTAATCGCGTGTCCATGCGCATTAGGTCTTGCAACCCCGATGGCGGTAATGGTAGGTATAGGACGCGGAGCACGCTCAGGCATATTGATAAAAGATGCCACTGCTTTGGAATTGCTTGCAAAAACCGACACACTTCTGATCGACAAGACAGGCACTCTAACCCTCGGAAAGCCTCAGATGACCGAAATCTGTTGGTCTTCAACAATTGATGAATCAGCAAAAGCCACAATCCTCAGTGCCATATATGGTGCGGAGAAAGAGAGTATTCATCCTCTTGCTGCTGCAATTTCGGGAGGTATCGAAAAACTCGGTGCGAAACCTGTTGCACCTTCCGAATATGAATATATCGCCGGACTGGGCATCAACTGCGTGACAGAAGGAGCAAGATACAACATCGGTTCATCCTCAATTGCCGACAACAGCTGCGATTCTCAATTCTTGAAAAAGATTGATTTATGGCTGGAACAGGGTGCCGGCGTAGTGGCGGTTACAGTTGATGGCGTTCCGGCTGTAGCGTTTGCTGTGATGGACGAAATCCGTCCGGATGCAATATCGGCAATCAAAGAACTCAGTGGTCTCGGAATCAACGTTGAGCTTCTCACCGGCGACCGCGAAGCCACAGCCCAGCATATTGCCGACTTGGCAGGTATTCACACTGTAACGGCGGAGACTTTGCCTCAGATGAAGCAAGACCGCGTAGAGGAGCTGCAACGAAAAGGACATGTTGTGGCAATGGCAGGCGACGGCATAAACGACTCGCAGGCTCTCGCCACAGCGGATGTCTCAATAGCCATGGGAGGAGGTTCAGACATTGCAATTGACGTTGCAAAGATCACCATCGTTGGCGGCAAGTTATCATCACTCCCCGGAGCGGTAAAATTATCAAAAGCCACCCTCAGGATTATACGTGAAAACCTGTTTTGGGCGTTTATATATAATGTAATTGGAATCCCCCTTGCAGCAGGAGTGCTTTATAAGGCAGGTTTCCTTCTCTCCCCCATGTTCGCCTCCGCAGCGATGGCTCTATCTTCGCTCTGCGTAGTAGCGAACTCGCTAAGACTTAATAGAATTAGGAATTAGGAATGTGAAATGTGAAATTATCTGAGACATTCAACCGGATGGAATTTCTAAAGCCTAAGACCTAAAGCCTAAAGCCTCTATCAATTACACATTAAACATTACAAATTAAACATTATTTAAAGTGAAATTTAAGACGAATGCAAAATGCGGTGGATGCAAAGCCGCAATAATGGGAGCTGTGGAACAGCGCTTCCCGAATATGGAATGGTCGATGGATCTTGAATCTGCCGATAAAGTGCTTGAATGTCATGGCATCCCGGATGATGCTGCCAAAGCCGCCGAGATAGTCAAGACAATTGAGGAAACAGGATTTAAAGGTAGCTGGCTCCCTGCCGATGCCTGATTCGGTGACAACTGATGCGTGGGACTCACGCACGCGACGTCTGCTTGGTGATGAGGCGGTAGAACGCCTCGCCCGAGCAAAAGTCGTTGTGGTCGGTGCCGGCGGTGTAGGAGGCTATACCGTCGAGACACTGGTCCGCAGCGGTGTGGGACATATCGTGATAATAGATGCCGACAATGTTGCCGAAAGCAATATCAACAGACAATTGATTGCCGTGCGTTCAACTGTAGGGGAACCGAAAGTGTCGCTTTTCGCGCAACGCTGTCGCGATATAAATCCGGAGATATCGGTAACAGCCGTCAAAGAGTTCGTCACTCCCGAGAACGCGGCTGACCTGATCGGCACAGATGCCGATTTTGTGATAGATGCGATTGATACGGTAGCACCCAAGATGGCTGTGATCATGCATTGTCTCGCCAACCGCATACCAGTGATTTCTTCCATGGGAGCCGGAGGCAGAATTGATCCGACCAAGATCGGATATTTCGACATCTCGGAGACACGAGAAGATGGATTGGCACGTGCCGTGCGCCAGCGACTCAAGAAAGCCGGCATCCGTAAGCCTCTGAAAGTAGTGGCAAGCAAAGAGGCACCATGCCGCCGCGCTGTCATCGAACTCGAAGAGCAGAACAAACGCAGCTCCTACGGCACCATCATCTCCATCCCGGCGATTTTCGGGATATATCTCGCAAATCACGTGATAATGAAATTGACTGAATAGAAAATGATTCAACTTTCCAACATATCAAAATCTTACGGCACGCTTACCGTGCTTTCCGACATATCACTTTCAATCTGCAAAGGAGAGATAATCACTATTGTTGGTCCCAGCGGTGCCGGCAAAACTACGCTTCTGCAAATTGCGGGAACTCTCGACCGTCCCGATTCAGGAAAGGTGATATACGATGGCGAGGAAACCTCCTCACTCGGAGACAAACGCCTGTCACATTTTCGCAATAGCAACATCGGCTTCATATTCCAGTTTCACCAGCTTCTCCCGGAATTTACCGCCTGTGAGAATGTGGCTCTCCCGGCAATGATCGGTGGAATGTCAAAGAAGAAAGCCATGCAGAAGGCGTCGGAACTTCTCGATATGCTCGGACTTTCCGAGCGCAAACGTCATAAGCCGGCGGAGATGTCGGGAGGTGAGCGACAGCGAGCCGCAATTGCCCGGGCACTTATAAATGACCCCAAAGTAATTTTTGCAGACGAACCAACGGGCAGTCTTGACTCCCGCAACCGCGATGAGATACGCGACGTGATTGCCTCGCTGCGCGAACGTCTCGGACAAACATTCGTTATCGTCACCCACGACCCTACTATGACAACCATTGCCGACCGTGTGATAACCATGGCAGACGGTCGCATCATCTCCGAGGAAGACAGGCGCAT
>DAWBVG010000297.1:0-1967 GCA_052279865.1 Muribaculaceae bacterium | reverse complement strand
CTAAGAAACTGTTTAAATTTATTTTCGAGGAAGTTTGAGAGTTATTTTTGAGGTGATTCCGCGAGTTGAGAAAGGAGAAACCTATCGGTTTCGACTGCCGAAACTTGGCGGAAGCAGCCAAAAAGGACCTCAAAATTCACGAAAGATTCTTTATAATATTTTTTTCGTAATAAATTTAAACAGTTTCTAAAAATCGCAATTTTGTTAGCGTTATTGCAGGGAGAGTGTGACAATACTTTTGGAGGGAAGCGTCACGGCAAGTTTGTTGCCGTTGCGTTTCCATCCTTTTGCAAAAGGTTTAAGGGTCACGGAGTCGGGATGATCAAAGTCGTTGTAATCGTTGATTTTTGTAGAGGTCAGTATCTCGCCGGTGATCTTTTTAGCGGATACCCCGGAGAGATCGATGGTGATTTCAGCCTGATTATCAAGGTCGGTATTGACAAGAGAGATGGTAGTCTTTTCTCCTTTTACGGATGCTGTCGCATCCACAACGGGCACCTGTCTGCCATCTCGTGCGCGAATCATGGAGGTAGCTACATTAAGAGACAGCAATTTGGCATCCTGGTGAGGCACATACATCTTGAAAAGATAATATGTAGGTGTCAGCACCATTTTGTCTCCTTTGGTTAGCACCATTGATTGCAACACGTTTGCTATCTGAGCGATATTTGTCATCTTCACGCGGTCTGTGAAACGATGGAACGTATTGAGACTCAATGCTGCAACCATTGCATCGCGCATTGTGTTCTGCTGGTAGAGATGTCCTGAGATGGTGCCCGGCTCTTCGTCCCACCATGTGCCCCATTCGTCAACGAGCAAACCGATGCGTTTCTTGGGATCATACTTGTCCATAATGTCGCAATGACGTTTCACCACATCCTTAACTTCCAAACATTTGCCAAGGGTCCAGTAATAGTCTTCAGGTGTGAAATCAATGGCTGATCCTTTGCGACCCGACCAGCCCAACACTGTGTAATAGTGAAGCGAAATGCCATCCATCTGGTTGCGGGCGTTCTTCATCAGTACCTCAGTCCAGTTGTAGTCATAATCGCTTGCGCCGGATGCTATCTTGTAAAGTTTGTTGCCGTTGAAATTACGGCAATATGTCTGATAGCGACGATACACGTCGGCATAATATTCCGGGCGGAAATTGCCTCCGCATCCCCAACTCTCGTTGCCGACGCCAAGGTATTTAAGTTTCCATGGCTTTTCGCGTCCGTTCTGCTTGCGAAGGTTTGCCATCGGTCCCTCCTCCGCTGTAATGTATTCCACCCATTTTGCAAGTTCCTCAACAGTGCCACTGCCTACGTTTCCGCTGAGATAAGGCTCACAGCCAAGAATTTCACAAAGGTTGAAGAAATCATGTGTGCCGAAAGAATTGTCTTCTACAGTGCCGCCCCAGTTGGTGTTGACCATACGCGGACGTTTTTCCTTCGGACCGATGCCGTCCATCCAATGGTATTCATCGGCAAAGCATCCTCCGGGCCAACGAAGAACAGGTATCTGCAGCTCTTTGAGGGCGTTAAGCACGTCTGTGCGATAACCGTTGGTATTAGGTATATTGGAATTTTCTCCAACCCAGAGCCCACCATATATGCAGGTGCCGAGATGTTCGGCAAACTGTCCGTAGATTTCTTTAGCGATAACAGGACTCTCCTCAGAAGGGAGGAGCTTGATTGTAGCCTCATTGGCTGCGTGAAGTGGCAGAGCGAATGCCGCCGCCAAAGCAAATGATGTTAGATTGAGTTTCATAATGGATCAGTAAGATCTTGGTTAATATATTGCAAAGATAATAAATAGATTGCCAATTGGCAAATCCCGATTTATCGTGTGGCACCCGATGGTGGCATCCGATAAGGTGAAAGGTTATAGGAAATAGGTTAAAGGTGAATTGGCGCGCCTCTAATGTTGAGTATCAAGAGGTAGCTGCTGTTGCTCGCAACTGCAGCACAAACATAGGATAAAAT
>DAWBVG010000296.1:0-1611 GCA_052279865.1 Muribaculaceae bacterium | reverse complement strand
TCTAAAGCCTAAGACCTAAAGCCTAAAGCCTAAAGCCTTATTAATTATCAGTTTTGACAATAACTACTTTCTTTCTTTTAAGATAACGCTCCAGGATGGCACTTTTATCGGCGCCGGGAAGATGGGAAAGGATATCGCGGTCGGGGAAATCGGTGTATTTTTTCCTCATCTTGCGAAAATCGTTGTGAGCGCGTATCACCGCACGTGCATTTGCAAAATCCAACTTAGCCACAAACATCATGAACGCCAGGGAGTCGGCAAGCCGACGGATGAATAGTTTTCGTTTTCCTTTTTTTCTTGGCAGATTCTTATGGAGCAGCAGGAGATTATTACGAAAATTCAGATATGTCTTTTTAGGATTACCTTGTGCCAAAGATGCTCCACCTACATGGTAAACGCTCGAATCGGAGAGCGCGCATATGCGGTAGCCGGCATTGATCATGCGGCAGCAGAGGTCAATCTCCTCCATATGGGCGAAAAATCCCGGATCGAGCCCACCCAGACGCAGATAGAGTTCGCGCCGCGTCATCAGGCATGCCCCCGATGCCCAGGTGATATCCACAGGTGCTTCGTCGTACTGTCCCCGGTCCTCCTCTATGCTGTCGAAAAGCCTTCCACGACAATAAGGGTAGCCTAACGAGTCAAGATACCCACCCGCCGCACCGGCATATTCAAACTTGTTACGGTCGTGATATGACAGAATTTTCGGTTGCAATGCTCCTACATCCGGATTGCACCGCATAAAATCCAGAAGGGGTTCCCACCAACCGGGTGTGACTTCCACATCGGAATTGAGTAGAACGACGTATTCATATTCAGCTTCGCGTATTGCCCGGTTATAACCCTCGGAGAAACCGTAATTCTTGTCGAGCAATATAAGTTTTACTTCGGGATGGTTTTCCTGAAGCCAGTTCACCGAATTGTCGGTTGAGCCGTTGTCTGCCACGATAAGATCCGCCTCAGGAGAAACAGTGTATTTCGAAGCGGAGGGTATGAATTTCTTGAGAAGGTCTTCGCCGTTCCAGTTGAGAATTATTACACCGAGAGACTTCATGCTTTTATGGGGTTAAATGGGGTGGAATGGGGATAATGGGTGATTAGAGGATTTCGGCGCGCATTGAGTCGGGGTCGTTGGGGTCGATGCCGAGAAGACGCACGCGGGAGAGTGTGTTGATCAGCTCCGGGCGAAGAGGGGCTGTGACGCGAATGTAGTTGCGTGTGAAGCCGTGCATCTCCGCGCCCCCACGGGCAGGGTGCTCCCAGAGCACTTCCGCTTCCGCTCCTTCATGTGCTTTGTAGTAATCGTCAAACTTGGCGTCGGATACCTCCGTCAGTATGTTTACTCTGCGGTGTCGTTCGGCAGGCGATACGGAATCGCCTAACTGCAAGGCGGCAGTGCCGGGTCGTTCGGAATAAGGGAATACGTGCAGACGTGTGATCGGGAGCGATGTGATAAATTCCAATCCCTTCTCCCACTCCTCAGGGGTTTCACCCCTTGCGCCAGCAATCACATCCACTCCTATGAAGGCATCGGGAATGAGTTTGCGTATCGTGTCGATTCTTGAAGCGAAGAGTCGGGTGTCGTAATGACGGTTCATCTTTTTGAGCACT
>DAWBVG010000295.1:0-5131 GCA_052279865.1 Muribaculaceae bacterium | reverse complement strand
GTGGAGATGTTGATTGAGCTTCCCATTGTGCTGCCCATGTTGGCACCGATTTCATGCAGCGCGTCACTCTCCATAGAGTTGGGAATGTTGATACCTTCCTGGCCGTCGGAGTCATAGACCTGCAATTCTACATCGTAGATGGAGCCTTCGCACTCGATAGAGGATATTTCGATTTCCAGCCTTTCGCCCTGCACTCTTGCAGAGCCGACGATTACAGTGTTGCGTGGTATCAGCCGTGAGCCTACCCACATCGGTTCAGTGGTTCGTAACTTTACGCTTTCGCCGTCGGTTACACTCTGGTTATTGGCGACAACTGCGGCAATCGTGTTTTTATTTACAATTCCTGAAGCTCCGACCGAGGTGTTGAAACTTCTGCTCGATGATGCACTGAGGGATGATACAACATTTCTGGTCACCTGTGCCACCGGTTGCACATCGCGCTTTCCTTTCTCATCATCGGCAGATGCCGGAGGCGAATAATTGCCGCCGTTGCCGTTACCCATATACTGTGCCGCCAACTGGTAGGAGCGTTCAAGCATCTCCATCTGGTCCGGCTGCTGTTGCTGCTGCGCCATCGCATTTTGTGCTTCCAGCTCGTCTATCCTTGCCTGCAATTCGGCGACCTGTGCCGCCTCATTATTTTCCGGCACAAAGAAATCATCGAGCGAAGCCTGCACTTCCAGATACGCCTGCGCCGATGTTTCCACCGCAGAAGGCGCGTTGACGGTATCCTCTTTGGTTACTGTCGAGATGGTATCAAGCGACGCTATTGCGGACTGCTGTGCTTCATGCTCTTTTGCAGCTTCTGCGGCCTCGTATTCCGACATCTTGTCTTTCATGCCGTCGTTCTCTCCTTCGGGTATCTCGGTGTTGAAGGCGTCGCCAACACGCTCGTCGCTTTTGTCGAGGCTGGAGTAAAGGAGCCACAATATCACGGCACCGCAGAGAATGGCGGCGGGCATCACCACCAGATATTTCATCATCTTCTGCCGTTCAGCCTGTGATTTGGGCTGGAAGAAGCCGTTAATCCTCGCTTTCCATTCCTGCATCGTCATAGGCGGGGAGATTTACGGGGTTGGGGATATTGTTGATTGTCGGGATGTCGATAGTGCGGATATGCTCTATTTTCACCGCCTGCCGCGACTTGCCGAGTCCGATTTTATAGCAGGCGTGACCGAACACGAAGAAGGCTGTCAGCACGAAAACCGTGAGCATCAGCAACACGGCAGTCAGCCGTCGCCGGGGCGGGATGGCGTCACACGCGCCTTTCAGACGCGATGTGAGCCTCCCTTTCGGGTTGCGCCAGAGATTGTCGTATATGGCGCGGAGTGTTGATTTTATTTTTATCATCTGAATTTATCGTTTTACGGTTGATATGTCTTTGTTCTCAAGGATAGTGAAACCCTCGATGATGAACCCGTTGGGATTGTCGTCGGAGCGCGACACGTTGGAGAGCCGGCACCGGGTGACGAGAGTGCGATGTGTTACATTACTCTCGCGTATAATCATCTGCCGGGCGAAAGTCCTTGCTGTATATGGATAGGTATTGAAATCGCATACCACGCTGTCAACCTGCACCACCTGATTGATGTTTCCGGCAATCACGCGGTTATAGTAGCCCTTCTCCGAAAAGTCGGTGTAGTAGTTGTAGGCACTCTTGTCGGAGAGTATCAGCGCACGGTTGATGTTATGCTCGATGGCCGATTTGTCGGGCGAGAGGTTGAAAAACAGCTCGTGGAAACGTCGGACGTGTTCCCGCGCCTCCGCCGGGCGGTTCTGGCTCATATCTTGCGACAAGGCGAGCATAAGTGACTTGCCGTTATCAAGCACATAAATCTTTTCTCGCTGTTTCTCTGCGAAATTGAAAGCCGAAATCAAAGCCACCGACACAACCAATGCGCACATCGCCACGAACACAATGCCGAACAGCCTTATCTGTCGGAAAGAGGTTTCGATGTTTTTGAGTGATTTGAATTCCATTTAATCAGTGTTTGAATGTCGTTTGAAGATTATTTGAGCAGTTTACCGGCTCGGCCTGCAACATTGCCGACAACTGCGCCGCCGACACTTGCCGCCCCGGAGCCTGCCTGCATAGCGGTGTTGTTGACTGCACGGTTGTAATTGCCCGCGCCACCGGCCTGTATGATCCAACCTGCCACAGTGGGGATTGTAAAGTACCCTATGATGCCGATTATCATAAATATGATGTAGCAAGTATTTGAACTGTCGAGGTTTGCGTTTGGATTATTAGTCAGTTCCGAAATGTCGTTCTGCAACATCAGCACCTGTATTTTCGCCAAGATGGTCGAAAAGAGGTCTGCGACCGGCAACCACAGATATGTCTGAATGTAGCGGCATATCCACTGTGTCAGCGTTGACTGGAAACCGTCCCAGACGGAGAGCGCAAAGGCAATCGGGCCGAGTATCGCCAGCACAATCAGAAAGAAAGTGCGTATTGTGTCAATCGTAAGTGAGGCAGCCTGAAAGAGCATCTCCAGCAGCTCACGAAAGAAATTCTGGATTGCCTTCTTGACCTTATACATCCCACGCTCGATATACATTCCGGCGGCGGTGCCTATCTCCGTCACGCCCAGCTCGTCAATCTGCCTGTCAAACTCGGCATCGTCAACGAGGTAAGCGGTTGAGGGATCGTTCATCATCGCCTCATATTCCAGACGGTCTTTTTCCTCGCGGTAGTGCTGCATATCGAGGGTCTGACCCTCCAACATACCGGCTGTACCCTGCACAATCGGCGACATCACCGAGTTGATAGTGCCTAACACGACCGACGGAAAGAACATTATACAGAAACCGATTACAAACGGGCGCAGCAGCGGGAACACATCAATCGGCTCTGCGGCGGCGAGCGACCGCCAGATGCGGTATGCCACGAAGAACAGCGCGCCCATTCCGGCTATCGCCTGCGCAACTCCGGCCATATCCTCGCAAAGAGGCATCATCTCATCGTAGAGCGACCGCAGTATGGTGTGCAGGTTGTTGAAATCTATTGATAACGCAATCATCTTGAAATACTCCTGTGATTACCAATATTTTTCAGAACCGTCGCCGTATAGGTTGACTACCCGCTGTGTGTCGGCCTTCTTTTTGGCGCGCAGATACGACACGCTGATGTTCTTGTTGGTATAGTATGCCGTGAGGTTCTTCAGACGCTTCATCTCCTTGTAGCAGTCATCGACAACATCCATTCTGTCCTTGTCGGTCATGCTCAGCGTGCTGATATTCACTACCTGCTTCAAGTCACCGAGGACGCCGTTGGCTTCTTCGAGGATACGGGTGTATCCCGATGCGATAGCCGAAAGTTCGGCACTTGTGAAATTCGGATCGGTGAGCATCTTCTGAAAATTGTTGACATAATAGCCGGAGATGTTGCCGAGCATCAGGATTGTCTGCTGCACTTTGCGGGCATCGCGGACAAGGTTGTTCACCGACTGGAGCGCGTCATAATATTTCTTCGCCTGCTGGTAGATTTTCACCGTTTCCTGAAAATTCTTCACCATGTGCGTAGCCGTCTGCGACTCCTGCACGAGTGATTTGGAATTGTTTACGATGGACTGCGCGATGTTGGACGGGTCTATGACCGTTCATTGAGCGGAAGCCCTGCCCGTACCTAAAAGAAGGCACAGGGCGATTAAGGGAATAAGAAACTTTAATTGCTTCATTTGATTGTGGATTAAGTGGTGGTATTATCTTATTTTGCCGGCCATGCCAGCGATTATCCTTATTGTGGCTGTAAATAGCCACAACACTGTTGTCAGGAGGACCACGGCAATAATACTTATGCCTGACAGCGTTTTTGTAACCGCATTTCTGATTTTCATACATTTCTTTTCTCGTTGGCTAATTGTTTGATAGCCGCCTCGATGTCGCCGCCGAGCTGACGGGCGCGGGCGAGTACCTGCATTTTCTCCGTTTCTTCGGTAGTATAGGCGAGATATTCTTCCGGCGATACTTCGGTTGCATAAACCGCCGACTGCGTTCCGCCCAGCCCAATCCAGACCTCCTTGTAGTTGCGGCCAGGGTTGTTCGCCATATTGATACTGAGTATCTGCGCCTTTTCTTTGTCAGTCAGGCCTAACAGCTCCTGTATCTGATCAAAGCGGTTCATATATTTTCTCTGGTCGAGCAGTATCTTGCAATCGGAGTTATTGATTATGGTTTCCTTTACAATCGGCGACGATATTATGTCGTCAACCTCCTGCGTGACCACCACAGCCTCACCGAAATACTTGCGCACCGTCTTGAACATATAGCGCATATACTCCGCCATGTTAGCCGTTGACAACGCTTTCCAAGCCTCTTCGCAGATAAGGACTTTCCGCACACCTTTCAGACGGCGCATCTTGTTAATGAAGGCTTCCATGATGATGATTGTCACCACCGGAAACAGGTCTTTATTGTCGCGGATAGCGTCAATCTCGAATACCACGAAACGCTTGTTGAACAGGTCGATGTTCTCTTTGGAGTTCAGTAGGAAGTCAAAGCGACCGCCATGATAATATTGCCTTAAAGTAGTCAAGAAGTTATCTATGTCAAAATCCTGTTTGTAGATGGGGATTGGACGCTCTGCCATTTCAGCTCGGTAGTCGTCACGCATAAACTCGTAAAAAGAATTAAAGCAGGGAACAATGTTGCGGTCCTTCTTCATTTTTTCAAGGAACATCGACAGTGCGGATCCTAATTCGCCACTCTCCGTCTTGCTCACTCTGTCATCCTCTGATTTCCAGAGCGTCAGCAGGAGTGTCTTGATTGAGTCCTTCTTCTCCACATTGAACACCCCGTCCTCGGTGAAAAACGGATTGAAAGAAATCGGCTTTTCCTCGGTATAGGTGTAATAGACACCGTCTTCACCGTGGGTACGGTTGTGGATAAGGTTACACAGACCTTCGTATGAATTGCCGGTGTCAATCAGCAGGATATGCGCGCCTTGCTCGTAATACTGGCGTGTCAAGTGATTGGTAAATAAAGACTTTCCGCTACCCGACGGACCGAGGATGAACTTGTTACGGTTTGTGGTTATGCCGCGCTTCATAGGCTCGTCGGAAATATCCAGATGGACAGGCTTACCTGTAAGACGATCCACCATTTTAATTCCAAATGGCGACAGTGACGA
>DAWBVG010000294.1:0-8877 GCA_052279865.1 Muribaculaceae bacterium | reverse complement strand
TGTAATGTGTAATGTGTAATGTGTAATGTGTAATGTGTAATGTGTAATGTGTAATGAATTGGCTCGCCTCGAAAAATTTAACATTACACATTTAAAATTAAACATTACTATTTATAATGTGCAATGAATGGGCTTGCCTCAAACAATTTAACATTACACATTTAACATTGAACATTTTTGGCAAATTCGCGGCAGATGCGCTCGTGGCGCCAAACCATATATATTAAAACACCATTTAGCACCGTGAGTTCGAATGCGAAATAGAGCCAAGGCATGCGGAAAATAAGGATTGCCGCAAACAATGCAAACGTACGCGTATTGAAGGAGAGGATGTTGGTATATTTCATCAGCGGCTTGCTCTTGGCGCGGAATTCATCGCGGAAAGATTGCGGTATTGCATTGCCATATTTCTCGCGCAACGCAGCACGCAGTTTCTGCATCTGTGGAGTGCGTTTCTCCTGACCAACAGTATAATTGGTATAGAAAGCGAGTGTAAGCTTCTGCCAGAAATTATGTTTCCAGCTCAGCGAATGGAATTTATCCCAAAGATGCTCGGCACGTTCGAGCTCACTTCCATCCTCCCCTTTCAGGAAGTAGAGATGGAACTGACGATAGTAATCACCCATAGCAGCCTGAACGCCATGACAAATTCCTGTCACGACCGCCATCACCCATATCACCCAATGATGCGCGGAGAAAAACTCGCTCGTAACATTCTCTCGCAAACAGATGGCGATATATATGGCAGCAAACCAGAAATCGCCGCTTAAGCCGTCAAGGATTCGACCGATACGTGAATATTGCTTGGTCATGCGTGCAAGCTGACCGTCAGCGCTATCAAAAGAATCAGCCCATACCAGGAGGAAAACACCGATGATGTTCCACCAGAAATAATTCATCCAGGGGCTTACATTCTCATTGAAATAGAAACAAACACCGGCTCCTACACCAAGAAAAATCGAGGCAATCGTGATTGCGTTGGGTGTAATCCCGAGTTTCTTGGCAAGAAGAGCCCACATGTAACCGATCGGGCGATAGAAAATGAGATCGAAAGTCTCTTCCGTATCCATCGATTTCAAGGAATCCTTGAAGCCCTGTTTCTTACTCTCTTTCATTTTCTCCTCCTTTCTTTAATTGCCTGAAGCACACATTTGGCAATAGGCTGCGCCGCCTCTACACGACAAGGCGCGAAGCTGGGCCAGTCGTTGAAATCTATTATTCTGATGGAGCCGTCGGGATCCACTATGCAGTCGCCACCGTAAATCTTCACATCCATTATCTCTGATGCTTTCTGGCATATCTCCTTGAGATAGTTCTCATCGAAAGCAAGACCCTGCGACTTACCGTTGACAGCCTCATGACCATATTTGCTGTGTCCTTCATCGAAAGGATAGAACCAATAGAACCAGTCTTGACCCTGCACGCCATAGAACTTTATAAGATCGCCCATAAGATGACGGTTGATCACAGCGCGTTTGATGCCACGATAGAAATATTCGTGAAGCACCTCCTGCGCCTCTTGCGGATGACGGCAATAGCTGACATCCTCCTTGTGCATCGCATGGAAGTCGCCACGCTTTATCCACACTTTCTCATAACCGCCCTTCTCGAGATCTGCACGCACATCTTCGTTGGTGTTCACAATAAGACTCTCGGGATAGGGAATACCGTTGCCAAGAAGGATACGCGTCATCTTCTCACGGGTGCAATTTTCAATTCCATAACCGGAATTGATCACGAGTCTGCCTTCGTCTTCAAGATGCATCAGTTTTTCAATAGATGCCTTCTCGCGACACATGTTAAGGATTATATCCTCCGTGATATTTTCTTTCTGAAATTGCTCTTCATTATAGATCTTAACCTCACAACCCCGCTTGCGGAGCTGGTCGGCAACGGCGTTGAAAATCGCCGCATCGTTTCCTATATGGTTGGGGGAGTAAGCGCCCGCGCGCATCACTCCGGCAATCTTAATATCTGCCATTTTATCTGATGATGGGTTAGGAATTTTGAGTTAGGAATTGTTCGGCTTTAGCAATGTCTCCGGCATGGTCAACATCAATTATCTTGCCCATGTCACAAGCCTTGAGGCGCAATCCTGCCGCCACAAGCCCACGCTGATAGTTGCGCATACGGCTTACGCCGTTTTTGAGACATTCGTCAAGCACATCGACAGCCTTGTCGCCAAGACCATATATGCCGCCCGACACGTATTCGCGCGAATCAGCATCTTTCTCATCGCCGTTAACTGCCGATTTGTCAAGGAATGCCGTGATATTCATCTCCGAATCAGTCTCTACATAGAGAGGTTTCTCATCGTCTACAAACGAGGTAACAGCCATCATTCCGTCAACATCAGCCGCCGCATCGGAATATGCCTTCACATATCCTGAAAAATCCGGTTCGCTGAAGATTGTATCAACTGTGGTTACGATGAAACGCCCGTGCCCCTTCAGCAATTTGCCGAGTTCATAGAAACTATGCATAGAAGATGGGGTTGTCTTCACCACAAGGTCTACCGATATTGAGATCTCCTTACGAAGATTCTCTACGAATTCGCGCACTTCCGTCATCTGCTCATTCACAATGATGCTGATGCGGCCCGCGCCATTTTCCTGAAATATTCTCACAAGACGCCCGATCATCGGTTCGCCGTTAAGCGGCACAAGGGGTTTGGGGAATGCCACCCCCTCCTGCACCAGCCGCGAACCCTCGCCGGCTGCTATGATTCCAAAATTCATTATTCGGTTATTTCTTCTTTAGTAAGGTCTATCGTTTTGTCAACGCCCTTTTCTGTGCGCACTTTGCGCAAGGGGTTGGCTGATGCCATCTGGTGGTTCACACGGTTGCGATAAAGGTCTATCGCCTTATAGATCGCCTGACGCATGGAAGTAGGATCAGCTTTATCTTTCCAGGCGAGATCGTAGGCTGTGCCGTGATCGGGAGAGGTGCGCACGAATGGAAGACCGCCGGTGAAATTAACGCCGGTCTCACCGGCAAGAGCCTTGAAAGGTGCGAGCCCTTGGTCATGATACATCGCAAGGATACCGTCAAAATTGCGGTATGCGTCTGTCGCGAAGAAGCCATCGGCTGAATAAGGTCCGAACACGAGGATACCCTCTTTCTTTGCCTCCTCAAGAGCCGGAATTATTTCATCCTTCTCCTCGTTGCCAAGAAGCCCCTCGTCGCCACAATGCGGATTCAGGGACATAACCGCGATTTTGGGGCGTTCACAAGTGAAATCACTGCGAAGCACTTTCTCGAAACTGTGAATCTGGTCAAGCACACGCTTTTTAGTGATAGCCTGGGGAACTTTCGACAAAGGGAGATGTGTGGTCACAAGTGCAACCTTCAGATAGTCGTTGAAAAGCACCATCAGCGCATGTGCTCCTTTGCCGAGGCGCTGTTGGAGATACTCTGTATGACCCGGAAACTGGAAATCTTCGCTCTGCACAGCCTTCTTTGAGATAGGAGCCGTGACAAGCACCTGAATGTCGCCATCTTCAAGAGCCGCAGTTGCCAGTTCGAGAGCTTTTACGGCAGCCTGTCCGGATTTCGCCGTGGGTATACCCGGTTCCACATCATTGTGGGTTACTCCAATCTCTACGATATTCAGTTTACCATCGCGGATATCCCCTTTGTTCTTGACAATATGTATAGGGAGAAGCTCCAGATTGAATTCCCTTCGGGCTTTCTCCACAATCTGCGGACTTCCGAAGAATACGGGTGTAAACAATTCAGGAATCTTTTCATCCGAAATCGCTTTAAGAGTCACCTCATAACCGATTCCGTTTATATCGCCGTGGGTGATACCCACTCTTATAGGTTTTGCCATGTTCTAATATTTTAACCCACAAAGATAGTAAAAAATAATGTGAAATGAGAAATTAGGTTTTAGGTTTTAGGCTTTAGGCTTTAGAAACTTCACAAAATCAATCCTATTCCCAACGCCTAATGCCTAACGTCTAATGCCTAACGTCTAATGCCTAACGTCTAATGCCTAACGCCTAATGCCTAATGCCTATTTAACATTTATTTGAAAGCATTCCGCATGCCGCCTCTATATCTTCACCGCGAGAGGCGCGTATTGTCGCAGTGATACCCTTGGAATTGAGATAACTGCGGAACATCAGCATCTTGTCTTCACTACTCGGCTGAAGCTCCACTCCGGGGATTGCATGGAAGCGAATCAGATTCACACGACAGTCAAGCTGTCCGATGAGCTTAACGAGCATATCGGCATGGGCGATGTCATCGTTGACATTTCTCCACATGATATATTCCAGCGAAAGACGTCGCTGATGACTGAAATCATAAGCACTCAGAACTTTCATTACTGAAGAAATGGGGAAAGCCTTCTGAGCGGGCATCATGGATTCGCGCTGAGGCGTATCTGCCGTATGCACGCTTATGGCCACATGCACTTGTGTCTCCTCAAGAAGTTCTTTCAACTGCGGAAGCTTTCCTACGGTAGAGACCGTGATGCGTTTCGGGCTCCATGCGAGCCCCCATGGAGCAGTAAGTATTTCAATCACACGCTTCACCTCCTTGAAATTATCAAGTGGCTCGCCCATACCCATGAATACAATGTTAGTGAGGGGATTCATGGGTTCAAAACCTTTCTGCGGAGCAGGCGGAATACTGAGAATCTGATTGATTATCTGCGCGGCTGTAAGATTTGCTTTGAAACCCATCTTGCCGGTTGCGCAGAAATAGCAATTCATCTTGCATCCGGCTTGACTGGAAACGCAGAGTGTGGCTCTGTCCTTATCGGGAATATACACCGATTCGATCGAGTTACCGTTGCCGACCTTGAAAAGATATTTAACGGTGCCGTCTGAGGATTTACGCGCTGCGGAGGGAGCCTCTCGCCCGATCTCATAATTCTCCGACAACCATTGCTTATTCTTTTTGGAGATATTAGCCATTTCATCGAAAGTCGTAACCTTCTTATCATAGAGCCATTCGGCAAGCTGCTTCCCCACAAAACGGGGCATCTTGCCGCGAAGAGCTACATTCTGCAGCTCCTCCAGCGTCATCCCTATCAGTTTTATCTTATCGCTTTTTTCCATACTTCCCGTCAACATATTAAACATTAAACATTAAAAATTCCACATTAAAACAAAAGCCTCCCGCGGGAGGCTTTTGTTTCATTCAGCCGAATGCGGATTAATCGCCGGCTTCGAATTTGTAGATATTGTTTTTCAGTTTCTTGTCACCCTTGACCATCTCAAGAAGGTTGGGATTGACAAGCTGATAATACTGTTGCTCATACATCTGGTCGTTGAAGGGGAAGCTTTCCTTACCCTTACCTGTCACCTGATATACATACACGCCATCCTCACCCTTGGTGATAACGACTTTCTTGTCAGCCTTAGAGCCATTGATGCGACCCATTACAGAAGGATCAGCAACACCGGCATTATGACCGAAACGGAATGTTGCAACATTAGTGGGCTGCACACCCATTGCCTGAGCTGCGCTCTGGAGGCTCTGGGTCTTCTTACCGAATTTCTCAACGAGCTTGTCACCGGCTTTTGAAGCGCGGAGTTCATGAGTAAGCATCGCGTTCACATCAGGGTTGGTTACAGGTACGTAATCCTCGTAGCTTCTTTCCACTGCCACTGCATAGAGCGCGGGAGTGATAGCGTTCTTGGATTCATAGATATGGCTTACCTCGCCCTCATCGCCATCGATCATCACCCAACGAACAACCTGACGGCTGTCGGGATAATATGAGTTCATACCCATCATGCGGGGAACGGCGGGAGTTGACTGAGTGAAGCTATAGTTTTGAAGAGTATATCCTGCTTTCTCGGCATTCTTCACGAAGTCTGCCGCAGTCTTGTTCTCAAGAAGGAATTTCTCGAGTTTTGCACGCTCGTCGTTCACAGTCTTAAGGCTGGGACCGAGAACGTATTCAGCTTCGTCATACTCATAGATGGTCTTGGGAGCCTTCTGCTCTGTGATCTTACCGATCAGCATGCCCTGAGCACCACCCTGAAGGGTTACGTAGCGACCGGCTGCGTTGCGGAGGCTGTCAAGCATCTCGTCGGCAATAGCGTTTGTCGGACCCTGTGCTGTGTAGAGGGGAATCCACTGGTTGAGCTGAGGAGCCACGCTATCCATTGAGAAACGAGCTGTTATTGAGTCGGCGGGAAGACCATTGTTGAGGGCTGTGAGAACTTTATTGCCGAGAGCCTCGGTTGCGGTGCTTACGAGGTTAACCTGAATAGAGTCGATAGCCTCGGTGCGTTTGCCAACGCGAACCACGGTGAAGCCCTGAACAGTCTCGGAGATGAGTTTTACGCTGTCTTTGGGAGCGCTCATCACGAAATCTTTCACAGCACCTGAAGGAAGGTCGGTTGCACGGACTGCATGGTGAGTCATGCTCACACCCTCTTTCTTGGTTGCCTTGCTGAGCTGACCTGCACTGTCGCGAAGTTCCTTAACAGTGTTCTGAGCGAGCTGACGAGCTGCAGCACGGTCGGCAGAAGAGGCGGAGATGCTCACGCTGATGAAGCTTACGTCTTTAGTAGCTTCGTCAACCTTGAAGAGTCCTTTCTTCTCGGCATATGCCTTTTTAAGTTCATCCGCGCTTACGGGATATTCCTTGGCATCGAGTGTGCCGTAGGGGAGATATGCCACGTCAACAGCTGTTGTATTTACATAATCGTTATAAAGAGCTTTCTTATCGAGGTCATTAGCCTTTACCGTGCCGGCAAGCACTCGCTGGTAAACGCTGCCCTTGATGGTCTCCTGCATCTCTTTTTCGGCTGCAAGCCACAGACGCTGGAAGGGTTCCATCTGAGCATCGGTAAGACCGTTACGTTTGGGGTTAAAGATCACCTCATATGCCTGCTGGGGAGTCTGAACGCTCAGACCTGAGGCATTGAGCTGACGAACGATATCCATAACGCGCTGGTTCTGCGGATTCTCAATCATATAGTAGCGAAGAAGGTTACCGGTGGTGCGGATACCTGCTTTGTTTGCGGCAGAGAGCACGATGTCTTCCTGCATAAGCTGGTCGAGTGCCATCTGGGCGAGCACCTGGGTGTCAAAATTTGCGAACTGCGCCGGATTCTGACGGCGTGCTTCTTCAAGCTGATTGTTGAGTTCCTCGCGTTTACGCTGGTAGTCAGTAAAGTCGATTTTGGTGCTTCCTACTTTTGCGATTGTGGTGCGCTCGCCGAAAATGTTCTGGCTGTTGGTCAGAGCATCGCCGATGATGAAGGCGAGAAGAGCCACACCGATCACGATGATGAGGAACACCGATTTGCTTCTGATTTTCTCTAATGTTGCCATTCTTTATATAGCTGTTTTAATTAATTTTCTGCCAATAAACGTGCAAAGATAACATTTTTAGCAATAATCGGCAAATTTCAGCTAAATTTTATTATTTCTTAGTAATTCCGAATGCTTCACGGATGCTATCGATGGCATCGAGTTTCTCCCATGTGAAGAGCTCAACCTCTTTCACAATCGTCTCGTTTTCATAGCGCGATTTAAACTCCTTTTTAACGGTGCGCGGCTCGCGACCCATATGTCCGTAAGAGGCTGTCTCCCTGTAGATAGGATTGCGCAGTTTGAGACGTTCTTCAATCGCTTTCGGACGCATATCGAAAAGCTCGGAAATGCGGGCAGCGATCTCAGTATCGCTCATATCCACACGCGATGTGCCGTAAGTATTCACGAAGATGCTGACCGGCTGAGCCTTACCGATAGCATACGCCACCTGCACGAGCACTTCTCGAGCAACGCCTGCTGCCACAAGATTCTTGGCAATGTGACGGCAAGCGTAGGCTGCCGAACGGTCAACCTTCGATGGATCCTTGCCGGAGAACGCTCCTCCACCATGAGCTCCGCGACCACCATAGGTATCAACAATTATCTTGCGCCCTGTCAGACCCGTATCGGCATGCGGACCGCCAAGCACAAACTTGCCTGTCGGATTGACATGAAGAATGAGCTTGTCGTCGAAAAGATTCTGGATCTCTACGGGAAGTTTGGCTTTAACACGCGGAAGCAGCACCTCCTCCACATCTTTGCGTATCTGCTCGAGCATCTGCTCGTCAGCAGCCCTGCGGGCTTCGGGAGTGTCCTCCAGAGGCTCTACAAATTCATCGTGCTGGGTAGAGATGACGATGGTATGAATCCTTACCGGACGATGATTCTCATCATATTCCACAGTCACCTGGCTTTTTGCATCCGGGCGCAGATAGGATGTAAGTTTCCCCTTGCGGTAATAATTCATTGCAGAACCTTCGCGACGGATATCGGCAAGCTCACGAAGAAGGAAATGCGAGAGGTCGAGAGTAAGAGGCATATAGTTGGAAGTCTCGTCAACGGCATATCCAAACATCATTCCCTGGTCGCCGGCACCCTGCAGATCTTCCACAGCTACATTCTCAGCCTGACGGCTCACACCGCGATCGATATCTTCACTCTGCTCGTGGATGGTGCTAAGAATCCCGCAAGCGTCTCCATCGAAACGATATGCGCCGCGGTTATATCCGATCTCGTTGATAAGATCGCGTATGCTGTGCTGGATGTCAACGTATGCCTGGGAACTTACCTCTCCTGCCACTACCACCTGACCGGTGGTGCAAAGAGTTTCGATTGCGACATGACTCTGTGGGTCGCGCGCAAGAAATTCATCGAGCAATGTATCGCTGATCTGGTCAGCCACCTTATCGGGATGACCTTCGGAAACGGATTCCGATGTAAAAAGATAGTTCATTTATTATAATGTTTAATTGTTTAATTTTAGGTTTTAGGTTTTAGGTTTTAGGCTTTAGAACCATTCGGCGAAGCATCTAACGCCTAACACCTAATGCCTAACACCTAACACAAAAGAGCGGTCGCTGTTGCGATCGCTCT
>DAWBVG010000293.1:0-5442 GCA_052279865.1 Muribaculaceae bacterium | reverse complement strand
GCATTATGTGGAACTAGTGAAAAGGCATTAGTATTTTTTTATATCATTAATCCTTGGATTATGATAGCAATTGCAATATTTGTCGCTAAATTAATTCAACATATCATGCCGCGTCCATATAAAATATTAACCGGAGGACGATAAAATTATGAGAATACTTCAGACAATAGCCGGTTTTGGGGCACATAGTGGCGGGACATCAACCTGCACATATGATTTATTATCTGCCTTGCATCAGATTGATTGTAAAGTTGATCTGATGACACTAAGAGCAGTTGATCTCATGGGGCATGGCGAATCATGGATAAAGGCTTTGCCACATGATGGATTAACATCATACGGTTTTTCTAAAAATATCAATGCGTTCCTCCGGGAATCAGACTATGATATTTATCACACCAATGGAATGTGGATGCATTGTAACCATGAAACCTGTCTTATGGCGCGCAAGAAAAAGAAGCCATACATCATTACTCCTCATGGAATGCTTTATCCTCAAGCGTTAAAGCGGTCCGCATGGAAAAAAAATATTCTTCTTTCCATAGGTGGCGTAAGTAAAGATTTAACAATGGCTTCTTGCATTCACGCCACCTGCAAAGAAGAAATGCTGCATTACCGCGCATTAGGTTATAAGAATCCAGTAGCTATCATCCCCAATCCTGTTCCTATTCCTGATTTCTTTCAAGAAATTCATCAAGATAACAATATCAAGCGAATTGGATTTCTAGGAAGACTGCATCCACGTAAAAATGTGGAAACTCTTATTGATGCATGGATACTCCTCGCTACAAAAGTAAAGGATGCCGAATTACTCATTATGGGTAAGGGAGACACGGAATATGAACAATTACTGAAAAATAAAGTACATCAATATAACTTACACAATGTAATATTTGTCGGGTTTGTTACAGGACGTGAGAAATTTGAAAAATTAGCATCCCTCACTGCCTTGTGTGTCCCCAGCGACTTTGAAAATTTCGGAATGATCGTTACCGAAGCCTTATCGGTGGGCACTCCTGTAATTGCAAGTTCCGGCACGCCTTGGCAAGAACTAAACACCAATCAATGCGGATACTGGATCAATAATGATGTGCATACCATTGCCGATACCATTGAAAAGATCTTTGAACTACAAAGCACTGAATTAACTCAAATGGGCATTAACGGCAAACAACTGATAGAAAGTAAATATAAAGATACACAGGTTGCCTTGAAGATGAAGCAACTTTACGAGTGGATATTGAATGGGGGTGAAAAACCGGAATTTGTATACAAATAGACAAAATCATTAAAAAATGAGAATCGGAATCATTACTATACTTAAAGTGAACAATTATGGAGCAGAATTACAAGCGTATGCCACACAAGCTGTTCTGAAAGGTATGGGCTATGATGCAGAAATTATAGATTATCTTTTCTATAAGAATCCGGGATATGTGGATACACCGCATTCGGCTCCTTTGTTCCACTTCCCTTTCAAGAAACGCATAGCGGAATATTTATATCCCGTCATATGTAAATTAAAGAATGCCTTGAATCGAGATGCCTTGAAACGAAGAGAGACTCGTTTTGCCGAATTTCATAAGAAGAATTCCTCTTTATCTTCCACATATAAAAGCATTGATGAGTTGTATGCTGCCAATTTGAATTATGATGTATTCCTTACCGGAAGCGATCAAGTGTGGAATCCGGGTATATATTCCTCTCTCTCTCCTTATTTTCTTGATTTTGCACCCAAAGGACACAGACGAGTTGCCTATGCATCAAGTTTTGGTGTTTCTAAAATACCAGTATATGCTCAGAAGATTTATGCCAAATATCTCCAAACATACCATGCCATTGGCGTAAGAGAAAAGAATGCTGTTGAATTAGTCAGGAATATAGCCAATAAAGAGGCTCAGTGGGTTCTCGACCCGACAATGCTTCTAAATGCAGATGAATGGTTGAAAGTATCCTCCCCAATAGAAACTTTTAAGGAGCCATATATTCTATTATATGAACTTACTCCATGTCGTTACATACGACAATTAGCTGAACACATCCGTTCTTTACGAGGATGGAAGATCGTAAGGATATGCAAAAGTGCAAGCATAGAAGACAAAGATCCCTCCATAATGAATATTATTGATGCCGGACCTTCCGAATTTCTTGATTTATTTTCAAAGGCTTCATTAGTCATTACAAATTCTTTCCATGGCACAGCATTTTCAATTAATTTCTCACGCCCGTTTTATACAGTTCTTCCTTTACGAAAACAAAACAATAGCCGGCAGCGTAGTTTACTCGAATTATTCGGACTATCAAAACGGCTATTGGTAGAAGGTGATGATTTCCCGGAAGAAAATGATTTAATGATTGACTATACCCCTGTCAATGAAACACTTGAACTGGAACGAAAGAAATCCATTCATTTTCTAAAAGATGCTATAGATGGAAAATAAAAGAATGCCTGTACTTTGTGATATCCGGGAATGTACAGGATGCGCAGCATGCCGGAACATCTGTCCTAAAAACGCCATACAAATGTCAGCCGGTGATGATGGCTTTCTCCGTCCTTTTATAAATACGGAAAAATGTGTGCAATGCTTGATGTGTGAAAAAACTTGTCCCGTATTGCATAAATCTTCATATATAAATAATCTAAAGGAGCCATCAGTTTTTGCCTGTTGGAATAAAGATCCTCAATCAAGATTTGAAAGTTCATCGGGAGGAGCCTTTTCCGCATTAGCAAATGCCATATTCTCAGAAGGGGGTCATGTTGCCGGAGCTGTTTACGATGAAGACATGACAGTGCGACATTTGCTATCCGATTCTGTGAAGGATATTATACGTCTTAGAGGTTCAAAATATGTGCAAAGCGATATCAATTTAGTTTTCAGAGAAATCAAAACAAAATTGATTAAAGGCGACAAGGTTTTATTCGTGGGAACGCCCTGCCAAGTTGCCGGGATAAGGTCTTATTTAAAGAAGGATTATGATAATCTCTTTTGCTGTGATTTTATTTGCCATGGAACTCCATCGCCACTCCTTTTCAAAAAATATATCCATTGGGTAGAGAAAATTAAACATATTAAAATTAAGTCTTTTAACTTCCGGCACAAACGGAGCGGATGGTATGATGCAGTACGCGTTGCCAATGGCAAGCATTACATGAAAGGGAAGCTTGATGCATATTTCTTTGGATTCAATAGAGATATTACATTGCGTGAGTCTTGCTACAATTGTCCTGCAATTGGATTACCTCGTAAAGGTGACATTACAATCGCAGACTATTGGGGCATAGGAATGATATATAAATTTGAAAAACTTGACGAAATTCCAGATGGAATATCTCTATTAATGATAAATAATAACAAAGGAGCAATGCTCTTTGAAAAGGCAAAGCCATTATTACACATTCAAAAGGGACATTTTGATGAAGCTTTACACAGAAATCAGCCAATGATAAAACCTTCGCATCGTCCACAATGTAGGGATACATTTTATTCGGACCTTAATTCATTGGATTTTGAAGAACTTCGAAAAAAGTATTTTGAAATAAAAGGAAAATCCCGATTGATAGCATGTTTACGAGAGAACGCTCCACGAAAATGCGTCACAGGACTACGGAAAATAATTCAATTAATCATCTGGAAACGTAATGGAAGTAAAACCATATAAGAATAACTTAGGTCTGAAAAATAAATTATTGCGGATATTATGGAATGTAGTATATTGTGTTTTATTCAGACCTTCCCCTAATATACTTTTCTGGGAATGGAGGATATTGATTTTAAAATGTTTCGGAGCAAAAATTGGAAAACACTGCAAAATCCGCTCCTCTGCCACATTCTGGGCACCATGGAACCTGGAGATCGGTGATTATGTCTGCATTGGTCCCCATGCACAGATTTATAGTGTTGACAAAATTTTTATACATACCAAAGTCTGTATTTCACAAGGTGCATATCTGTGTTCCGCATCACATGATATAACAAACAAAGATAATCCTCTTATCACAGCTCCGATTTCAATAAACTCTTTTGCCTGGATTGCCTCTGAAGCTTTTGTAGGCATGGGAGTTACAATTGGGCAAGGTGCCGTTGTCGGTGCCCGTGCCGCAGTCTTCAAAGATGTAGAGCCTTGGACAGTCGTTGGTGGAAACCCTGCTAAATTCATAAAAAAACGTATTATAAAAGATGCTTGATTTATCGGTCATTATTTTGACCTTCAATGAGGAGATTCATATCAGGCGATGCCTGGAAAATATATCTCCCATTGCAAAGGATATTTTTATTATCGATAGTTTTTCTACCGATAAGACACTTGAGATTGCAAAAGAATTTCCGAATGTGCATATTCTCCAGAATAAATGGGAAAATAATTACGCAAAGCAGTTTAACTGGGGTCTCAAGAATGCGGACATACAAACCAAATGGGTTCTTCGTCTGGATGCCGATGAGTATCTTCTGCCTGAATTGGTAGAAGAAGTCAAGGATAAACTGCCAACGCTTCCTGAGGATGTCACCGGCATTGTAATAAAACGGCGTCACATCTTCATGAATCAATGGATGAAACGCGGAATCTATCCGGTGAAGCTGCTGAGATTCTTCAGATATGGCAAGGGAATGTGCGAACAGCGTCTCATGGATGAGCACATACAGCTCACCGAAGGAAGATCAATAGAGTTTGACAATGATTTCTGCGATCATAATATCAACAATCTTTCCTGGTTCTGTCACAAGCATGTAAATTATGCAGTGCGTGAAGCCGTAGATCTTCTTGATATTGAATATAATCTTACAGGGGCTGCAGAAACTGATGACGATAAGCACATAACATCGCAGGCGCATATGAAACGTTTGAAAAAACATAAATATGCCAGTCAGCCTTTGTTCGTACGATCGTTCGCCTACTTCTGTTACAGATATTTTCTAAAGGGAGCCTGCCTCGAGGGGAAAATCGGCTTCATATGGTCGTTCATTCAAGGTTGGTGGTATCGCACCCTCGTTGATGCAAAGATTTTCGAAATAAAAAAGAAATCACAGGGAGATCCTGAGAAAATCAAGGAAATCCTGAAAACAGAATACAACATAACACTCTAAGCAATTAAACTTTTTCTTACACATTTTCTTGCGCAATAATAAACACAGTCCTAATTATTTACTTCTTACACCTGATTTGATTAACAGATTCCACTTTCGTGAGCATAATGTTGAGTCTTGCGAAACTTAAATAATACATCATATTAACCCAATCTTAGTCTCTAAAATGAGAGTCACAATTGTAACCACTTCTTTTAACAGCAGTTCAACAATCAGGTATACCATTGAAAGTGTTCTCCATCAGACTTATGCAGACATAGAATACATAATCGTAGACGGTGGGTCCACTGATCATACATTGGATATCGTGCGTGAGTATGAACCTCTCTTCAACGGGCGTCTCCGTTGGATCTCAGAG
>DAWBVG010000292.1:0-3332 GCA_052279865.1 Muribaculaceae bacterium | reverse complement strand
CCCGCGTGAAATTTAGAACTTCCATATATAGGATCTCTTCTGACACCATATCCTGACGACATTGTGAAATCCTTAATATTTATAGGAATTACGGATGGTATATGTGCCAATTTGTCTTTCTGCTTTGACGCAGTAGCGCGAAGTTGATCAAAGGATAGAGATTGGGCGTATAGTTGTCGTTCAAACAGATCAAGTCGTTGAGTAAGTAATTTAACCAGACCCGCATCCGGAATACTCTGGAGTTCGTGATAGCGTTTTTCATTATCGAGTCCAGCCATTCTTTGTCCGTATCCAACAGGATCCATCTGCATCATGACGCGATAGAAATTATCATCTCGGTTTTGGATATTTGCCATGATCTTAAGTGAATTGTCAAGGCGTCGGTTCAGAATGTTATATTGACTTTTAAGAGTGGCGTTCTCTTTACGAAGATTCTTTTCTGTTGGTGCGTCGAGAGCGTAGAATATTATAGCGTAAATGCCAATTCCGATAAGTAGAGATAACCCCGCGAGGCGTAGAAAACCTAATAGTTTGCTCTTGAACGATGGGAATACACGCTCAAAATTATCAGTTTCGGGATTATATATGTAATAAATTGGTCGCTTCATGATTATTTTGAATTGCAAAAATAGTAAATTATAGTTAATTTTGCAATTGCAAAAAAATATAATACGATGCTGACATCTAAGGAAATCAGAGAATCTTTTAAGAAATTTTTCGAGGAGAAGGGACATAAGATTGTGCCTTCAGCCCCTATGGTAATCAAGGATGACCCTACGTTGATGTTTACCAACGCTGGTATGAATCAGTTTAAAGATATTATTCTTGGTAATCGTCCGGCGGAGGCGAAACGTGTAACAGACTCGCAGAAATGTCTTCGTGTATCGGGTAAACATAATGACCTTGAAGAGGTTGGTCACGATACATATCATCATACAATGTTTGAAATGCTCGGGAACTGGAGTTTCGGAGATTATTTCAAGAAGGAAGCCATAGATTGGGCTTGGGAATATCTTACGCAAGTTGTAAAACTTGATCCCAATCGTCTTTATGCCACTGTTTTCGAGGGCTATGCTCCCGAAGGGCTCGAAAGAGACAATGAAGCTGCCGGATATTGGGAGCAACATCTCCCCTCTTCCCATATTATAAATGGTAACCGTCATGATAACTTCTGGGAAATGGGTGAAACCGGTCCATGTGGTCCCTGTTCAGAGATACATATAGACCTCAGAAGTGACGAAGAACGTGCTGCCGTTGATGGAGCATCCCTTGTTAATAAGGATAATCCTCTTGTAATAGAGATCTGGAATCTCGTGTTCATGCAGTATAACCGTAAGGCTGACGGTCATCTTGAGCCTCTTCCTGCAAAGGTTATAGATACAGGTATGGGTTTTGAACGCTTGTGCATGGCTCTTCAAGGCAAGAAGTCTAACTATGACACTGACGTGTTCACTCCTCTTATCAACAAAATTTCCGAGCTGTCGGGTAAGAAATATGGAGTGGACGCTAAAGTGGATGTGGCGATGCGCGTAGCGGCTGACCATGTCCGCACAATCGCTTTCTCTATTGCCGATTCTCAGCTCCCCTCAAATGCCAAGGCTGGTTATGTGATACGCCGTATCCTTCGTAGAGCCGTCCGTTATGTATATACATTCCTTGATCAAAAAGAGGCTTTCCTATATAAATTGGTAGATACATTGGTTGATCAGATGGGCGAAGCCTATCCCGAACTTCCGGCTCAGAAAGAACTTATAAAGAAAGTTATCAAAGAAGAGGAAGATTCATTCCTTCGCACTCTCGACAATGGTATCCGCCTGCTTGATTCGTTTGTAAAGAAAGCTAAAGATGCCGGAAGCAACCGTCTCTCAGGAGAAGATGCATTTGTGCTTTATGATACATATGGATTCCCTCTTGATTTGACAGAGTTGATACTTCGCGAGCAAAACATGGATCTCGACCGTGAAGGTTTCGACAACGAAATGAAGAAACAGAAAGATCGTGCCCGCAATGCAGCAGCTGTTGAAGCAACAGACTGGGTTGAGGTCGCTTCTGGTGAAGAGGAGTTTGTAGGATATGATCTCACTGAGACTCCAACACGTATTCTTCGCTACCGTAAAGTTAAACAGAAAGGAAAGGAGTATTATCAGATTATGCTATCCAAGACTCCTTTTTATGCGGAAATGGGTGGTCAGGTCGGCGACAAGGGTGTTCTTGTCTCACCCGATGGCAAGACAGTGAAAATCTTCGACACAAAGAAAGAGAATAATGTCGGTGTGCATCTCTCATATGAATTGCCGGAAGATCCTTCAGCTGAATTTGTTGCAAAGATTGACACTGAGGCTCGAGCTGCAACTTCTGCAAATCACTCCGCAACTCACCTTTTGCATGAGGCATTGCGAGAGGTGCTCGGTACGCATGTCGAACAAAAGGGTTCTTTCGTTTCACCGGAGATTCTCCGTTTCGACTTCTCTCACTTCCAGAAAGTCACGCCTGAGGAATTACGCAAGGTCGAACACCTTGTAAATGCACGCATCCGTAAGGCTATGCCACTTGAAGAATGCCGTGAACTTCCTATTGCTCAAGCTCGTGAGATGGGCGCAATGGCATTGTTCGGAGAAAAATATGGCGATAAAGTTCGTGTTGTTAAATATGGCTCATCTGTTGAACTTTGTGGAGGAACGCACGTTGCTAATACAGGTAACATCGGTATGGTGCGCATCTTGACAGAAAGCTCGATTGCCGCAGGTATCCGACGTGTCGAGGCTGTAAGTGGAGCCGGTGTTGAGAATGTAATCGACAATCTGCAGGATATAATTAAAGAAGTCGGCACTCTACTTGGTGGATCGGCAGATATAAAGACAGCTGTTAAGAAGGCGATAAACGAAAATGCGGAATTGAAACATCAGGTTGATGACTATATTGCTGAACGTATCGCCAACCTTAGCAAGGAAGCTATATCATCCGCAAAAGAGATTAATGGAATCAAACTGGTTACTCTTGTCGGAATCCGTATTCCGGATGTAGTTAAAAACATTGCCTTCACTGTTAGAAGAGAATGTCCGGAGCACACAGCGTTTGTTGCAGCAACTATGAGTGATAATAAACCATTGCTTACTGTTGCACTTTCGGATGATCTTGTCAAGGATGGTTTGAATGCAGGGCAGATAGTTCGGGAGGCTGCAAAACTGATTAAAGGTGGTGGCGGTGGTCAGCCGTTCTTTGCTCAGGCAGGTGGCAAGGATGTGGAAGGTCTTAGCCAAGCTGCAGATAAGATTCTCGAATTGCTGCATCTAAAATAATTCAACTTTCGCAAGCGAAAAGTTGAAGTTTAT
>DAWBVG010000291.1:0-3140 GCA_052279865.1 Muribaculaceae bacterium | reverse complement strand
GCTTCACGCAAGCCGTCGATGAAGATCTTGTCGGCATCCTGAAGGATGCGTACTTTCTCCGGCGTTACCTCTCCGATGATACGTATGCCGAGTCCGGGTCCGGGGAAGGGATGGCGTCCAAGAAGACGTTGATCCATTTCCATCGCTTTACCTACTCTACGCACCTCATCCTTGAAGAGGAGTCGCAGCGGTTCCACAATCTTGAGGTTCATCTCTTTGGGGAGACCCCCAACGTTATGATGACTCTTGATTGTGGCAGAAGGACCTTTCACCGAGCAGCTCTCTATCACGTCGGGATAAATAGTGCCCTGCGCAAGCCATTTGGCATTCTCGATTTTCTTCGCTTCTGCATTGAATACCTCTACAAAGTCTCTACCGATTATCTTGCGCTTCTGTTCGGGGTCTGTAACGCCCTTCAGATCGCCGTAGAACCGCTCAGAAGCGTCAACACCGATGACATTAAGCCCCATGTGCTTGTAAGAGTCAAGAACGTCCTCAAATTCGTTTTTTCGCAGCAATCCGTTGTTCACGAAAATACATGTGAGGCGATCACCGATAGCTTTATGTAGCAGCATGGCCGCTACTGAAGAATCAACACCGCCGGAGAGACCGAGAATCACACGGTCGTCGCCAAGTTTATCCTTAAGCTCGGCGACGGTTGTTTCGATGAATGACGCCGGACTCCAGGAACCATCGCATCCGCAGATGCCGAGCACGAAGTTCGAAAGAATCTTCGTGCCGTCGGTTGAATGATAAACCTCCGGATGGAACTGTATGCCCCACGTCTGTTCTCCTTCGATATGATATGCGGCAGCCCTTACATTCTCCGTCGAGCCGATGATTCGGTAGTTCTCCGGCAGACGGGTGATAGTGTCGCCATGGCTCATCCATACCTGTGTTGGAGAGGGAACTCCGAGCATCAGGGCATCTTCCGGTTCGACAACCGTAAGCATGGCGCGTCCGTACTCGCGGGAGGGTGCGCCCTCAACTTCACCGCCATATTCATTGGCGAGCAACTGCGCGCCATAGCATACGCCTAACAGCGGCAGTTTTCCCTTGATTGCGCTGAGATCCGGTTTTGGAGCATCCGCATCGCGCACTGAAGAGGGAGAGCCGGAAAGGATCACGCCCATCACGTCTGCATCGAGAGCCGGGATTTTGTTGAAGGGGTGAATCTCGCAATAGACGTTCAGCTCGCGCACTCGGCGTGCGATCAGCTGGGTATACTGCGATCCGAAATCTATTATTAGTATTTTTTGCATATTATTAGGTTTTAGGCTTTAGGTTTTAGGCTTTAGGTCCATTCGGCGAAACTTTCTAACGCCTAAGACCTAAAGCCTAATGCCTTTTATCCTCTTGAATAGTTGGGTGCTTCTTTAGTGATGGTCACATCGTGGGGATGGTTCTCGGTAACGCCGGCAGAGGTGATACGAGTGAACTTGGCATTGTGGAGAGCATCGATATCCTTGGCTCCGCAATATCCCATGCCGGAACGGAGACCTCCCGCAAGCTGGTACACGGTCTCGCTGAGAGTTCCCTTGTAGGGCACGCGGGCTACTATGCCTTCAGGCACAAATTTGCTCGAATCGCATTTCTCGCTCTGGAAATAACGGTCTTTCGAACCTGCTTCCATTGCCTCTACGGAGCCCATGCCGCGATAAGACTTGAATTTACGACCGTTGTAGATAATGGTCTCGCCCGGAGATTCCTCAACACCAGCAAACATCGAGCCGCACATCACGCAGTTGCCTCCGGCGGCAAGAGCCTTGACGATGTCGCCTGAATAACGGAGACCACCGTCCGCAATCACAGGCACGCCATATTCCTGGGCAACCTTCGCTGCGTCGAAGATGGCAGAAAGCTGGGGCATCCCCACACCAGCCACGATGCGGGTGGTGCATATTGAGCCCGGACCGATACCTACCTTTATGCCGTCGGCTCCAGCTTCGATGAGGAAGCGGGCAGCCTCACCGGTGGCGATGTTACCTACTACAACATCCAGATCGGGATATGCAGCCTTCACGGCGCGGAGGGTTTTGGTTACATTGGCTGAATGACCATGGGCTGTATCAATCACCACAGCGTCCACTCCAGCCTCTACAAGCGCCTTCACGCGCTCAAGAGTATCAGAGGTAACCCCGACGCCCGCAGCGACCCGTAAACGCCCTTTATTGTCCTTGCAGGCGGAAGGGTAATCCTGGATCTTGGTGATGTCGCGATATGTGATCAGTCCCATCAGTTTTCCCTCTTTGTCAACCACGGGGAGTTTTTCGATCTTGTTTTTGAGAAGAATCTGCGAAGCCTCAGCCAGATCAGGATTGTCGGTTGTGACAAGGTTCTTGCTTGTCATGACCTCTGCGATAGGAAGATCCATGTTCTGCTGGAAACGAAGATCACGATTGGTCACTATGCCGATGAGGAAATTTTCTGAATCCACCACGGGTATGCCGCCGATATGGTTATCGTGCATCAGTTTCAAAGCCTCTCCTACTGTCTGCTCTTTTGTGATTGTCACAGGATCATAGATCATGCCGCTCTCGGCGCGTTTTACTTTACGCACCTGGGCTGCCTGCGCAGCGATCGACATGTTTTTGTGGATTACGCCGATACCACCTTCACGGGCGATGGCGATTGCCATCTCAGCCTCGGTTACGGTGTCCATAGCCGCCGACACAAAGGGGATGTTAAGAGGGATATTGCGAGAAAAACGACCCGCAAGGTTCACCATATTGGGCGTAACCTCGGAATATGCCGGAATCAGGAGGACATCGTCGAATGTCATTCCTTCCTGAACCACTTTTTCATCTATAAAGCTCATACTTTTAAGGTTTTAATGTGTAATGTTTAATGTTTAATGTTTAATGTTTGAGCCGGAATGTTAATTGCACATTCCACATTTAACATTCAACATTAAAACGAAGCGAGTTCTGGAGAAACGGTGATTGTCTGAGTGCGGTCGGGACCCACGGAAATCATACCGACAGGTACGCCTGTCACTTCCTCAATCTTGCGCACATATGCTTTGGCAGCTTTGGGAAGTTCATCAAAAGATTTAGCGCCCGTGATATCATCTTTCCATCCCTCGAGTTCGATAAGCACGGGTTTGCATTTCGAGAGTTTGGAAATTGTGGATGGCGGAG
>DAWBVG010000290.1:0-3060 GCA_052279865.1 Muribaculaceae bacterium | reverse complement strand
TGCAATATGGAATTTACCATCGGCATCTTTTACCACTCTTGGAGCAGGAAGAAGATCCACAAGATGGGCTGCGACTCCTACAGGACCTGAACCGGGACCACCACCGCCATGAGGAGTGGAGAAGGTCTTGTGAAGATTGATATGCATGATATCAAAACCCATATCGCCGGGACGAACCTTGCCGAGCATAGGATTCAGGTTGGCTCCGTCATAATATAGAAGACCACCGGCATCGTGCACGAGCTTGGCAATCTCTAAGATTTCCGTCTCGAACATGCCGAGGGTGTTGGGGTTGGTCATCATGATTCCGGCAACTGTCTCATCGAGCAAAGGCTTAAGATCCTCAACATCGATGGAGCCGTTGGGTTTGGATTTCACCTCCACAACTTCCAGACCGGCAACCATTGCCGATGCGGGATTGGTGCCATGTGCTGAATTCGGCACAATCACCTTGGTGCGTTTGTTGTCACCACGAGTGATATGATACTGACGCATCACCATAAGTCCTGTCAGCTCACCATGCGCACCTGCGTAAGGATTGAGAGTGAACTCTGCAAGACCTGCAATATTTGCGAGCGCCTGCTGCAGATTATAATAAAGTTCCAATGCTCCCTGTGCCGATTCCTCGCTCTGAAGAGGATGAAGGGCTGTAAATTCAGGCAACGCGGCAACCTCCTCGTTGATCTTGGGATTATATTTCATCGTGCAGCTTCCAAGAGGATAGAAACCTGTGTCAACACCGAAGTTCTTATTGGAGAGGTTAGTGTAATGTCTCACAACATCCAGCTCACTGACTTCCGGAAGCTCTGGCTTTTCCTGGCGAAGGAGAGTTTGGGGAATTGCGGAAAGTCCGTCTGTATCATATCCGTTGGCAGGGAGCTCATAACCTTTGCGTCCGGGACGCGATACTTCAAATATCAACTTATCGTAATATTTCATCTTTACTTCCTCTTAGGCCTCCAGAATTATGTTGACAAATTCATCTATTTCCTCACGTGTGCGGTTTTCAGTCACTGCGAATTCCACCATTCCGTTTCCAAGATCAAGCGGACCCATGAAACCTTTCTCAAGAAGACGGGCATTCATGGCTTTGACATCAAGATCTGTCTTAAGGGTAAACTCTTTAAGGAACGGCTTATCGAATGCCGGAACAAATTTCCCGCTTCCTACAAGCTTGCCGTAAAGATAATGAGCGCCATCGGCAGAGAGTTTATTCACTTCTACCAGACCCTTTTCACCCATAAGAGAAAGATATATGGTGGCATATAAAGCCATAAGACTCTGATTGGAACAGATGTTGCTGGTTGCCTTCTCTCGACGTATGTGCTGTTCGCGTGCCTGAAGCGTAAGAACATAACAACGTTTTCCCGATGCATCCTTTGTGGCTCCCACCACGCGTCCGGGCATCTTGCGGAGCATATGGCTCTTGCAGGAAATGAAACCAAGATACGGACCGCCAAACTGCATCGGCATTCCAAGAGTCTGACCATCGCCACATGCCACATCCGCACCCCACTCAGCCGGCGATTTGAGCACAGCCAATGTAGAAGGATCCGCATATATAGCCATCATCGCTTTCACTTCGTGGATAGCATCCGCAAAACCGGTAAAGTCCTCTACAATGCCATAGCGGTTAGGACATGGCAGCAAAACACCTGCCACATCACCGGCACGCAATTCCATCTCCATCTTCTCGAAATCGGTCACACCATCTTTCTCCGGAATCATTGTCAGCTCTACGCCATGGAATTTTGCATAAGTCCTGACAACTTCAAGCACATTTTCCGGAAGTGTAGCCGAAAGAAGCACACGGTTCTTCTTACGCACTGATGCAACCATCATGAACATCACCTCTGCGGCAGCTGTAGCGCCGTCATACATCGATGCATTGGTTGATTCCATTCCGGTGAGTTCGCTGATCATGCTCTGATATTCGAAAATATACTGAAGCGTGCCCTGCGAAATCTCGGGCTGATATGGAGTGTAGGCTGTGTAAAATTCGCTGCGAGAGAGAAGATGAGAGATTACGGAAGGAGAATAATGGTCATAGACACCTCCACCCGCGAATACCTTGAGCTGACGGTTCTTCGCGCCTAATTCACGGAAATGGCGACGAAGCTCCGTTTCTGACATTGCCGACGGAATAGCGTAATCCTCCTTGAAGATCACCTCGGCGGGAACATCGTTATAGAGGTCATCCACGCTCTGCACGCCTATACGGTCGAGCATTGCGCGGATGTCTTCCTCGGTATGAGGGATGAATCTGTTACTCATTTTCGCAAAGTTTTTCGTAAGCGGCAGCATCAAGAAGCGCATCTACCTCTGAAGGATCAGACATCTTCACCTTGATGATCCAGTTTTCATATGCATCGGCATTGACAGCCTCCGGAGCATCTTCGAGCTCTTCATTGATCTCCACCACCTCGCCTGATACCGGAGAAATGAGATCACTGGCGGCCTTCACTGATTCCACAGCACCGAAATCCTCTCCTGCTGTCACCTCATCACCAACTTCGGGCATATCAACATATACGATATTGCCAAGCGCATGCTGCGCATAGTCGCTGATACCGATTACGGCGATGTCGCCTTCAACTTTTACCCACTCGTGTGATTCTGCGTAACGCAGACCTTCAATAACTTTACTCATATCTTTTTATTTTTTATAATTTTTATCGTAAAAACGTTTCTTCACCACCTTGGCGGGGAAGGTCTTCTTGCGGATGCGCACCTCCACTTCCGTTCCCAACTTGTCGTAGGGTTTATTGATCATAGCCATTGCCACACTCTTGCCCGTGGAAATTGAGCGATATCCTGTTGTGACCTCACCTACCTGCTCTCCATTCACCTCTACAGGATACCCATGGCGTGGAATTGCATTTCCTTCAAGTTCAAGACCGACAATGCGACGCTTAACACCATCCGCCTTCTGAGCAGCAAGAGCTTCTTTGCCGATAAATTCAGGTTTGTCAAGTTTAACAAACATGCTCAGACTTGCCTCAATCGGTGTGATGTCAGCACTCAATTCGTCGCCATAAAGAGGAAGACCGACTTCGAAAC
>DAWBVG010000289.1:0-2708 GCA_052279865.1 Muribaculaceae bacterium | reverse complement strand
GGAAGAGGTTGAGGAGCTTGTCCTGTACAGCCTGACGATCCACGTCTTTCTCAAACTGAACCACGTAGTTGCGACCACCTGAGAAGTCGATACCCTGATTCATTCCGCGGATTGCGAGAGATGCGATTGAGATTACGATAAGCGCTACCCATACTGCTGCAGCCGCCTTCGACTGACCCATGAAGTTGATCTTGGGGTTTGTAAGGAAGTTGCGGCTAAGAGCGGTTGCGAATGTCATATTGGCGCAACGTCCGTTCTTGGTGATAAGATCGAAGGCGATGCGGGTAAGGAACACTGCTGTGAAGAACGAGCAGACGATACCGATGATGAGGGTGGTTGCAAAACCCTTGATAGGACCTGAACCGAAGAAGAGAAGGATCACACCGGTGATAACCGAAGTAAGGTTAGAGTCGAAGATTGCAGAGAATGCATTGCTGTAACCTTCGGAGATTGCCTGACGGAGTTTCTTGCCGTTCTTAAGCTCCTCTTTCGTGCGCTCGAAGATAAGCACGTTGGCATCGACCGCCATACCGAGTGCAAGCACGATACCGGCGATACCGGAAAGTGTAAGCACAGCCTGAAGCGATGCGAGAATACCGAGAGTGAAATAGAGGTTGAGGATAAGACCTACATTGGCAACAAGACCGGGAATCCAGCCATAGTATGCCACCATGAGGATCATCAGCAGGATGATAGCCACGATGAATGAAATGAAGCCCATCTGGATTGCCTCAGCACCAAGGCTCGGACCAATCACGTTATTGCTGACAACATTCACCTTAGCCGACATCTTACCGGATTTAAGCACGTTTGCAAGGTCGTTTGCCTCTTCGGGAGAGAACTGACCGGTGATCTGAGAGCTTCCGCCAGTGATCTCGTTGTTGACATTCGGGAATGAATATACGTGATCGTCAAGCACGATAGCGATAGGACGACCGATATTGTTACGCGTGATGGTTGCCCACTCCTGCGCACCGCGGTCGCTCATCTTCATGTTGACCATGTTACCCTGCATATTGTCATATTCGGAAGATGCAGAAGTCACGGCATCACCTTCAAGCACTGCGTCGCCCTTGAGTGCGATAAGCTCCCAGTAGCCTACGGTCTTGTCTTCGCCGTTGTCTTTCTTCACAACATTTCCGTTGGCATCTGTAACAGGGAACTCAGCCTGCTTAACCGACCACATCAGAGTAAGGTCTGAAGGAAGTATGCGTTTTGCAAGCTCAGTGTTCATTACAGAGTCAACGAGATTTTTGTTGGAAGGAGCAACCATACCCACAATCGGAGATCCGGCACGCTGTGCGCCGCCGAGGAGCTCGATTACGTTGAGATGGTTCACAGTGTCCTGCTGAGCATAAGCTGCTGCAAAACGCTGAAGATCGCCCATGATCTCATTGTAGTTGTAAACCTCATAGAATTCAAGGTTGGCGCTCGATTTCAGAAGCTCGGTTACACGCTCCGGTTCTTTTACACCCGGAAGCTCAAGAAGGATCTGACCGTTCTTGTCCTGAAGTTTCTGAATATTGGGGGCAACGACACCAAACTGGTCGATACGCGTGCGGAAGATATTGAATGCAGCGTCAACCTGGCTGTCTACCTGTTTCTCGAGAGCGGCGGTAACCTCTTCGTTGGAAGCGTTGGATTTGAGAGTACCCATGAATTCACCTTCGCGAACGAAAAGACTTGCCATCACGCCGGGCTGGATATAAGAAGCCACGCGCGATACGAAATCTTTGTCACTACCTTTGCCACCGTCTGCTTCTGCCTTCTTGATGGCTGCGTTAATCTGAGCGAGCTGAGCATCGCCCGAGGCATACTGGCGGAGAATGTCGGGAACCGAAATCTCGAGGACCACGTTCATACCACCCTTCAGGTCAAGACCGAGACCAACCTCCATCTTGCGAACCTGATTGTAGGTATACCACAGATAAACTTTCTCTTTGTCGATTGAGTCGTTGAATTGCTTCAGACTTTGTTTGTAGGCATCATTGGTTTCGTCGCTGGTCTTGGCGGTCATGGCTGCAAACTCTTTCGCTTTCTTCTCATAGTGTGAGGTAACGAAGCTGAAAGAGATGTAGAAACCGCAAATCAATACCAGAAGGATAGCAATGGTGCTGATAAACCCTTTGTTCTGCATTTCGATTTTGTTGTTATTTTATTGTTTTTTTTATTCTTATTCTCCATAATGAACGCCACTGCCTAAGACAATGACGAAGGCTTTCTTTCGAAAGTCTTCTTTTCAGCTTGCAAATATACGGCTTTTTTTTGATGTTTTGAGCATTCTAAGCATAAAAATATGGATTCCGCCCTCATTTCTCAATAATTTTATTTATTTTTGAACTCTTTTATGACAAAACCGGTCTTTCAGATCGTTGATAATAGACAAACACTGCGATGATGAAATTCAATCTCCATACCAGCAAAAAAAGACAAAACACGTTGCTACAGGTGCTTCTATTTGCCGTCGTCACCCTTATTGCGGCTGCTTGCGCCAATATCGGCAACCCTTCAGGGGGTGCGCGCGATGAAGACCCTCCCCTCTTTGTGAGCGCGAACCCGCCCCAGGGATCCCTGAACGTTGACAAAACCAGGATAAACATCACTTTCAACGAGCTCGTCAATGTAAAGGATGCCTTTACCAAGGTTGTGGTGTCACCTCCGTCTCGACAGGTGCCAAGAGTCTCCTCCATCTGTCTCTTATACACATC
>DAWBVG010000288.1:0-5991 GCA_052279865.1 Muribaculaceae bacterium | reverse complement strand
CTCTCCCAGTATCCCGAAAGCCGCGCTTACATCTTCTCCCCTGCCATTATTCCGGGACTCGGAAATTCGGGAGGATTCGAGATGGTGCTGGAGGCAAAGGGTGATGCGACCTATGCTGATCTTCAGAACGCGGTCGATACATTGCGCACATATGCCGCCCGACTGCCGATGATTTCCGGACTGTCAACATCGATGCAGGCAGATATCCCGCAGCTCTATTTCAACGTAGACCGTGACCGCGCCAAGATGTTGGGCATTCCTGTCAGCGACATTTTCTCTACGATGAAAGCCTTCACCGGTTCGATATATGTCAACGACTTCAATCTCTTCAACCGCATCTACAGGGTATATCTACAGGCTGACGCTCCTTACCGCATGCATCGTGAAAGTCTGAATCTTTTCTTCGTGAAAAGCGCTGACGGAACCATGGTGCCGGTTTCATCGCTCGGCACATCCAGTTTCACTACGGGACCCGGCACGATCGGACGTTTCAACATGTTCAATTCAGCAACCATCTCAGGTGAGGCGGCACACGGCTACAGCACAGGCGAGGCTATGGACGCACTCGAGAAATTGGTAAAAGAGAAACTTCCATCCAATATCGGAGTGGAATGGAGCGGACTCTCCTATCAGGAGAAACATGAGAGCGGCAATACGGGCTTGATTCTCGGACTGGCATTCCTCTTCGTATTCCTCTTCCTCGCAGCCCTGTATGAGAGCTGGGCAGTGCCTCTTGCCGTGATCCTTTCGCTACCCATCGCGGGCGTCGGGGCTTATCTCGGCATATGGATATGCGGTCTTGAAAACAATATATATTTCCAGATCGGACTGGTGATGCTGGTGGGTCTTGTTGCCAAAAACGCAATCCTTATCGTAGAGTTTGCCAAGGAGGAGACCGACAAAGGCGTAAATGCCGTCAAGGCTGCCACAACAGCTGCCCGACTGCGTTTCCGACCGATTGTGATGACATCACTGGCATTCATGCTCGGACTGGTTCCGCTGCTGTTTGCCTCCGGTCCGGGATCCGCGGCAAGACGAGACATAGGAACAGGCGTGTTCTTCGGAATGGCAGTGGCGATTACTGTCGGAATAGTATTCGTGCCGTTCTTCTTTGTTCAGGTAAACAAGTTTGTAAACAGACGCAAAAACAAGAAACAATGAAAAACACCATATATATAATTCTTTTCCTGACCCTCATGCTTACCGGGTGTTCGGGGACAAAGAATCTTGTGAAACCCGACACTCACGTGCCGGAGACTTTCGTGCCGGCGGCAGAAATAGATTCCCTCTCCATAGCAGACATTGCGTGGTGGGAATTTTTCACAGATCAAACCCTGACACGCATAATGAAGATAGCCCTGGAGAACAACAAGGATCTTTTGAAAGCGGGCGCAAAAATCGAACAGATGAGGGAACTATACGGAGTGAAGAAAGCCGAGCTGCTTCCTGAAATAGGTGTCAATGTGGCGTATTCCAATGAAACCAACAACTATAACGGAACCGGAACCACAAAAGACCCGGAGCTCGATCTAAAACTCCCCATCAGTTGGGAAATAAACCTCTGGGGATCGATGTTTCACGCCCGCAATGCCGGAAAAGCCAGATATATAGCTTCTGAAGAGGATTACCGCGCACTGCGCATGGAGCTCATCGCGGAGGTCGCTACCGTATATGTGCGCCTGCTATCGCTTGAAAACGAACTCGCGATCGTGAAACGTACGCTTCATACTCGACAGGAATCTCTCAATCAGGCTAAGATCCGTTTCGAAGGGGGACTCACGTCAGAGACTGTGTATCAGCAGGCGAAGGTGGAATATGCCACCGCCGCTTCCCTTATTCCGGATCTCGAATTGCGCATCACATCCACACGCAATGCCCTGACATTGCTCATGGGGGAATATCCTCATGAAATTCCCGGAGAACGCAGTTTTGATTTTTACCCTAATCTTGAAGAAAAGCTGCCACTCGGAGTGCCCTCCGACCTGATGAAACGTCGTCCCGACCTCCGGGCTGCCGAGCAGCGTCTCAAAGCAGCGATGGCAGATGTAGGAATGGCGTATGCCGACAGGTTCCCCTCTCTCAGAATCGGTTTTACACCGGGATTTGAAAACGACCAGCTGGCAAACTTCTTCAAATCACCGTTCACCTATGTTATCGGCTCCATCGCCGGCACCGTATTTGATTTCGGCAAAAAGAAACGTAAATACAAAGCATCCATAGCAGTATACGATCAAGCAAGATTAGATTACGAAAAAGCTGTGATCAGTGCATTTACTGAGGTAAACACAGCAGTTACAGCCTACGCCGGGTATCGGGAGAACCGACAGCTCATGACCGATCTTTGCGAAGCGGCGGCAAAATATGTGAATCTTGCGCGTCTGCAATATCGCGGCGGGACGCTCAACTACATTGACGTTTTGGATGCACAACGGCGATACTTCTCTGCCCAGATCGGCGTCAACTCAGCCCTGCGCGACGAATATCTCGCCCTCATCAACCTCTACAAAGTGCTGGGAGGAGGATGGAAAGGTCCGGAACCGCATAAATAGAACATTCGTAATTGCATAAATCACGAGTTGATTTAAAATTAATTCCACCTGCAAGAATTTTTTTCTTGCAGAATTAAAAAAAAATACGTAACTTTGCATCCGCAATCCAGGAGAGATGGCAGAGTGGTCGATCGCGGCGGTCTTGAAAACCGTTGAGGGTAACACCTCCGGGGGTTCGAATCCCTCTCTCTCCGCCAACAACAAAGATAAATCCGCTGTAAGTAAACAACTTACAGCGGATTTGATTTTATAGACGAAAAAGTCTTGCTGAAGCAGAGCCTTTATATGGTGTCTTTCAAGATCACAATTTGTGACCTTAAAGATTGTCGAGTATTACAGCAGGAGAGGTCTCCATCTGTGAGAATGCGAATAGTTTCTTGCCGAGGTCTTTTATGGAAGCGTCTATATGATAAAGGGAGTTGTCTATTATCAGGAACCGGTCATGGATATTAGGAGCAGTGCGCACATTTATAGGTGAGTATTGGTCGTTGTGTCGTTCTATATCCAGACGTAGGTTGTCATCAATTCTCTTAGTGTATATTGTTGCGAGTACACCTCTGTTGCACTTATTCAGCAATGTCAGGACTGTCTCATCAATATAATTGTCAATAAGAATGATGCGCTTATGCAGCCTTAGGCGTAGTGGGAGTTGCCTGCATTCTTATGTTGATCTTGGCATTCTGCATGGATTTCATCTCTTTGGGAATAACCCTCTTCCTTAAAGGATGCGTGGGATTATGCGCCATAGCATTCGTAATAATGGTAGCAATACTCGTGTATCGCGTGCATCGCGATTATTTCCGCAACCATACAAATAAGCCATAAACTGCGTATGTACTATTAAACTTACATTAAGAATAAATGCTATGGGGTAATTAAAATAGTTAAATTTACATGAGTATGATATCGAATTATTTAATGTATTGATTAATCAACACATCTTTTAGATGCATTAACTACGTTGTCTTAGATGCATTAACTATTTTGCGAGTCATACTTAAATAACTAAATTTAATTATTTTATTAAGATGATGACTACAATAAAAGTCAAATTCCGTCCTTCAGTTGAGGGAACTGAGGGCGAAATCTATTATCAGCTCTATCACGGGCACATGACAAAAGCCATGCGGACGCATTACCGTATTTTTGCCGATGAATGGAATGCCAAAACTCACACGGTAATAATCAATAAACTCCGTCCGAGAAGAGCCTACATTTTAGCTTTGCGCGAAAGAATCCAGACAGACATCGATTTGTTCAAAAAGATCATCAACAATCTTACTCTCGACAACATAACCTTCACCTGCCGGGATATTGCCATTGAGTTTGAAAAATACACAAGCGAATATTCCCTGACGAACTATATGGAAAACATCATTTCAAAACTCCATCAGAACGGCAAGATCCGCACTTCAGAAACCTACCGCGCCACACTCAACAGTTTCGTAAAATATTACGGTCACAAAAGCATCCGACTCGACAATATTACCCGCGAACTGATCGAAGGATATGAAGGATGGCTCCGGCATCAGGGACTGACACCCAACACTATATCTTTTTACATGAGGATATTGCGCGCCGCATACAACCGCGCGGTGGATGAAAACGTGATTGACAATAAATACCCTTTCAAACACGTCTACACGGGCATTGACAAGACAACAAAACGCGCGGTGCATATCTCTTCGATCCGAAAGATATATTCCCTTGATCTGCACCATATTCCACGACTCGATTTTGCCCGCGACATGTTTCTGATGAGCTTTTACCTGCGGGGCATGAGTTTTGTGGATATGGCATTTCTCCGCAAGACGGACCTCCGCAACGGTTACATATCTTACCGCCGCCGCAAAACGGGGCAGCAACTCCACATCAAATGGACCACAGAAATGCAACGCATTCTCGACAAATACCCGGAAAACGAATCCTGCTATCTTCTTCCGCTCATACGCCGCGAAGGTGCCAGCGAGATATACACTTACAGAAACATGAGCTACAACATAAACCGCAGTCTGAAGGAGATAGCCCGCATGGCGGGGATGCGACTGCCATTGACAATGTATGTGGCGCGCCATAGCTGGGCATCTGCAGCAAAATCGAGCGGCATCCCTATCAGTGTAATCAGCGAAGGCATGGGGCATGATTCCGAATCTACTACACGCATATATCTTGCATCGCTCGATGGGTCTATCGTTGACCGCGCAAATTCTGTAATCATGAAATCTCTGATGTTGGAATCTTCCCAAAACCAAGGCAGCCGCACATTTGTTAAAAACTAAGAAGCTGTATTTAAACTAAAATCCACTATGAAACTCCCAATAGTCTTCCTTATGATGGCACTATGTGCCTTGTGTCCAGATATGGCGAATGCCCAGACACAGTCCCCACACATCAACGATGATTACTCACGGCATATTTTCCGAAACCCATTCACTGTCGCGATGCCTTACCGAATGCTTGCTCCCGAAAAAATAACCGAGGGAAAGAAATATCCTCTCGTGCTTTTTCTGCACGGAGCAGGAGAACGGGGAGATGACAATGAGAGCCAGCTCTCGGTCGGAGCCAACATATTCTCCAATCCTGCGAACAGAGAAGAGTTCGAGGCATTCGTAGTATTCCCTCAATGCAATGAACGCACATGGACCGGAAAAATTGACCAACGCACATTCATGCCAGGATCTACAATCCCTGATGAATCACCAACAGAGCGGTCACTGATGAATCTTTTGGATACGATAGTGACGAAAAATCCCGTGGATACCAACAGAATATATCTCATCGGAGTTTCGATGGGAGCAATTGCCGCATACGATCTTGCATGCCGTTATCCGGAGAGGTTCGCAGCAGTCGTGCCTATTTGCGGAGCCGTGAACCCCGACAGACTTAAAGACGCAAAAAATGTAAAATTTTATATCTTCCACGGCGAAAAGGATGACGAAATACCGGTTATAAGCAGTCGCACCGCCTATCGCGCACTCAAAGATGTGGGCGCAGACGTGGAATATTCCGAGATTTCATGCGTCGGACATGAATGCTGGCCCTGGGCTTTCAACTACCCGACTCTTCTGCCGTGGCTCTTCTCCAAGTCTCGCAAAACTGCATTTTAGACCAAAATTATGTAAAATCTGACCAATAATTCATTAAGTTGGAAAATTTTTGCTAATTTTGTAGGATATATGTAGCGCATAGCGCAGTTTAATAGTTTTATCATGAACCTGTCATCTGTTTACGATATTCTGTTTTCCGGCAAATCCTTGACTCTTCCAGCTGAGGAAATGAACAATGTGAAGGATTGCCACGAATTTCTTAAGGAATTTGTAGCCGACAAGGTCATTTACGGTATCAATACAGGTTTTGGACCTATGGCTCAATGGCGCGTAGATGACAGTCACCTCAAGGAACTTCAATACAACATCATTCGCAGTCATGCCACCGGTGCCGG
>DAWBVG010000287.1:0-12183 GCA_052279865.1 Muribaculaceae bacterium | reverse complement strand
GTGTTGACGAAGGGAAATTGGAAATGCATATCGGTCGTATCTTTGCTGATTGTTCCGACATTAACCACTGTCTTGGCAAAACTGATTTTTGCGGCAAAATCATCTGCATTCATGGATTTTTGTGCAAAGGAATAAAGACATGCAGTCAATGATGCCGCAGCAATTAATAGTAGTTTTTGTATATTCGCCATCCCTCTCTTCTTAAAGTGGTTTTCTAATTAAACGGAAATCGAACGATTTATTATGTTGTTACTGCCAATCGGTAGCCTATGCCCCTCAGATTTATGATGGAGACATTCGGATCGTAGCGCAGATGTTTTCGCAACTTGTGGATATACCCGTGGAGGGAATTGCGGTTGTAATAGTCATCATGCTGCCACACAAATTCCATCAGTTCCGATGATCTCACGGTGATCCCTCTATGATTTATTAGAAACAGCAATATCATTGCCTCGATGCGTGACAGTTCTATCACATGAGAGCCACGTATCAGTTTGTTACCGATTGCATCAAAGATATATTCTCCGATCGGGATTTCATTCTTTTCCGGAGTATCCTCCCAGGTGGTAGATACATTTCTGCGTTTTAACAGCGCACGGATTCTTAGAATCAGCTCACGCATCTTGAATGGCTTCTTAAGGTAATCATCGGCACCGATATCAAAGCCGGTCTCTATATCGGATATGGAAGACAAGGCGGTAAGGAATATCAAAGGCACATCCGGGTCGGTGTTTCTGATATGACGTGCCATCTCAAACCCGTCCATCCGGGGCATCATCACGTCAGCTATTACGATATCCGGATGGTCTGACCGGAATGCTGCAAGTCCGTCAACGCCGTTGGTTACGGCTATTACCTCATATCCCTCATCTTCGAGAGTTTCAGAGATGATGGTTGACAATGTTGTCTCATCTTCTGCAAGAAGTATCTTATTTCTCATGATTCATGAATTTTATGGTGAAGGTGCTCCCTTTTCCGAGTGTGGATGCCGCCTTTATATCCCAGCCCATCTTTGACAGGATTGATTTCACGTAATAGAGACCGATGCCGTAACCCCTCACATCCTGACGATTACCGGTGGGCACACGATAGAATTTATTGAATATCAAAGGTAATGATTTTGCCGGAATGCCATTGCCGTTGTCTTTTATGGTTATACCGGAACTGTCGGCATGGATGTCAAGGGCAACGCTGTCGCCAGAATATTTTATCGCATTGTCTATAAGGTTGTTGATGACGTTTGCGAAATGGGTCGGATCTGTTTCTGTGGAAAGCTCTTCCGGCACAACTGAAACATTTATGGTTACACCCTTTTCGGTTCGCAGAGAATGTATAGAAGCAATATCATTGAGAACCTGCTTCAGTATGATCTTCTCTTTGCTCAATACCATGGATTTGCGTCGTTCCATACTCATCGACAAAATCCCTTCCACCAGTTCGCTGAGCCTTGAAAGCTGATCGAGTGCCAGTTTGAGGTAACGCTCTCGTTTTGAGGCATCGTTATGTTTGTTGCAATTGAGTAATGTGTCGATTGCCGAATATGAAGCCGAGATGGGTGTTTTCAGCTCGTGGGTCATATTGTTGGTGAAATCATCCTTCATCTCTTCCAGTGAGCGCATTTTCATGACGGTGCGGATAAGATAGACGAAAGCTACGGCAAGCATCAGGATAATCAGCATGGTCGTGATCACGATACCCGCTGTCTGACGCAGCATCTCTCCTAACGGAGGCGACATATAGGCGCGATAGATTAAGGGATACCCTTTGAAAATGGTGTAATCTATTTCCCACAGTCCGCGTGTCTCTTTTCTGTTTACGGAATCGGCAGGGAGCACAAACACCCGTGTCGGATATAACCCTATTCTGTGAAGTTCGGTGGTGTATATGGAGTCGAGCAGCTGGAGGTTCGGATGGCGGTATTTCGGAGGTAAGCTGTTGCGCATATTGTATGCCATTGTAGCGTGCATTGACTGGTATATTCCCATAAGCTTCTCTTTTCCGGCTATTGCGGCAAATGCAGAATCTGATACCTCTCCAAATTCCGGAGTCAGTTTTCCGGATTCGGTCATCCGTCTTTCCCCAACCAGGTCGAGAACCACGCTGACATGATTCGTGCTGTCCATTTTTTTGATTCGGTAAACAGTCTCGATAAAGTCAGCCTGCATCAGACACTCCTTCGCCATTGTGATATATTGCTCCTTTACCGAGCCGTACAGACCGTAAAGGAAAAATATATTCACCACGAAAAGCACGATTATAGTTCCGAGCACTCCGATGATTATGTTCCTGAATTTTTTCATAATTCGTGTTGAATTCAAACACTCTCTAAGTATGACTCGCAAAAGATGCGTTTGAATAATGTCATACTTATCCATTCAAAATTACATAATCATATTATAATATCAAATTTATTGATGCCTCAGTTAAGAATAACTAAGACAACTTAAGATTTTATTAAGACACGACTCCCTAAATTTGTGGAAACATAGAAATGAATCAAACATTTTCTTAAAATTCTTCCATAAAACTCCAATCGAATTTATATGAAAACAAATCAATATATCTTTACCTTTTTATTTTTATCTGTGTGCGGTCATTTGGGTGTCCTTAATGCTGAAGAACCGGTGAATGCAGCAGAGCTTGATTCCATTGTGCGGGATTTGCCCGATTTCGTAATCAAGGCGCAGCAATTCAGCCGTACGCCCGACGGCTTGGAGGTTGTGCCCAACAAGCAGCAGCTCAAGCATTCATTTTCCGGTTATGATCTTGTGCGCAATCTCATGATTCCCGGTGTCACGGTAAATATCGACAAAGGAGAAATCAATGCCCTTGGAGGAGAGGTGGCGCTCTTCATCGACGGCATGCCGGCAGATATGAGGGAAGTGCGTCAATTGCGTCCGGTAGATGTGCTTAAGGTTCAGTATATGGAATCCCCCACCGGAAAATATGCCGGCAACAATGTTGCCTTGAATTTTATCCTCAAGAAAAGAAACTCGGGCGGTTATATTGCATTGGATGCCACCCAGCGCCTCGGCTATACCAACGGAGATTATAATCTTGCAGGCAAAGCCTATGTCGGCAACACCCGCTACACCCTCTTCGCCGGCACCGACCTTTCCGACATAAAGAACGCCGAAACCACCAGCCACGAAACCATCCACTTCCCATCCCTTTCTTCCCTATCCGCTTCCCCCTCCCCATCTTTCCCCATTCAGCCCAATTCCGCCCCATTTCGTCGTGCCTCCGTCACTGTGTTGAGGGCGCCAGCCCGAGATATCCCCTCTCATCTCCGCAAAAATTCCCAATATGCCCAATTCCGCGTCAGAAACAAAAACGACAAGCGCACCTTGAGAGCCACCTTCAGCTTCGTGCGCGCCGCCATTCCCGAAGATTCCGAAGCCTCAACCCTCATCTATTACGGCATGGAGAGCGATATTCCAACCGTGGAATCCGACAAAACCTCCTCATCGCGCAGCTTCAAATATAGCCTCGGTCTCAGTGGCAGCTTCAATCTTCCCCGCGATCAATTCCTGGAAGCCTCTGCAAGTGCCACAGCAACCCGCAATCATTATGGCTATAGATATCAGGAATCAGGAGAAGATATATTGTCATCCACTTCAGAAGATTATCATAACTTTACAGCCGATGTCACGTATGTCAAAAAATTTAGCAGAGGCAATCAGTTCATCTTGAAACTGTCGGAATTTTATAATGTCAGCTCCGCGAATTATTATGGCAATAATGAATCATGGCAGCATCTTTGGTCGTCGGAGTCTCTTCTTTTCGGTGAATACATGCATCCTCTATGGGGCATAGCCACTCTGCGTGTGGCTCCCGGCATGTCCGCGCAGTTTTATCGCCTCCACGGCAAGAATCTTGTCAGCTACATCGCACCACGGGCTCAGATAGTCCTTTCCGTTCAGCCCGCACAGAAGCAGTATGTGCAGCTTCTGGCGCTCTATGGCAACTCTTTCCCTCAGCTCGCGATGATGTCCACTGCCACGCAGCAGGTGAACATCTGGCATATCAAACGGGGAAATCCCGACCTGAAACAGACCGGGATAATGCGGTTCATGGCAGTATACGGTATCGGCATCAGAAACGTAAACCTGCAGGCAACTGCAATCTATAAGGGAGCCTACCGCCTGCCGATGGCATCATATTCTTTCGAATCCGGCAAACTTCTGGAATCATGGCTTCCTGATGGCAGATGGCATCAACTTGACGCATCTCTTTCGGCGACATGGATACCAACTTCCCGTCTTAATCTTCAGGCAAGCGGAGGATGGTTCTACAATCGCTATTCCAAAGTGGATGATGTCTCGACAGGCTGCTGGAAAGGAAACCTGCAGGCGGCATATTACATCGGAGATTTTTCGATCAACGTCCGCATGGAAACACCTGTAAAGATGGCAGGCTACGACCGAAACATAGTAAAATCACCTTGGAAATACGGCATGTCTGTGTCATGGAGTCACAAAGCGTTCCGAGCAGAAGTAGGCACCAACAATCCCTTTTCAAAGCATCCCGTGTATAAATACACTCTTGACAGTCCGGAATATCGCTATTTCGGCACCACATTCACCCCTGCAGATCGCGCCTCGGCATACGTGAAACTCAGCTGGTCGTTCGACTTCGGCAAGAAAACCTCTCGCGACAACCTCTCCATCGACCGCACCATCTCCACCGGTGTCATCCGTGCTGAATAAGAGGCTCTGGAATGTAAATCGGCTTTAGCGAGGTGTGCGGAGCGACAGGATGCGGTGGATTTGTGATTTGAGTATATGATGACCAGGAGAAACCATTGCTCCGTGGTCATGACCGTCGAGTTTGAAGATACTTACATCGGGGTGACCTATAAGTTTCATCATCCTCCACATGTAAGCATTCTCTTCATATCTGCCGTATAATTCCTGATCGGCATCTCCCGTAATAATGATATAAGGAGGTGCGTCTTTACGGATATGTGAGATGGGCGCGTATTCGTCGATGGTGGGCTGAAGCTCGGAAATTCCGTGTTGTCTGCGTTGTTCATAATGAGTTATTGCCTGCCCGCTATAGGGAATAAGAGCAGCGATTGAGTCTGCTTCTATATCATATTTCTCCAGCCATTTGCGTTCCAGTCCAATCATACTTGTGAGATATCCTCCTGCAGAGTGACCCGACACGAATATCTTTGTCGGGTCACCTCCATATTTATGAATGTTCTTGAATGTCCATGCAACAGCCGCTGCCGCATCATCTATGCAGTCTCCAATCTCAACTTGTGGCATCAATCGATAACCGGGAGCAACAACCACATATCCGGAGTTCTTCAACTCTTCAGGTATGAAACGATTGCCTCCGGTCAATCCTCCACCGTGAAACCATACGATTACCGGCAATCCGGTGGTATCCACCGGATGATGGATATCCAACCTGCAACGTTCTCGGGAATATGAATCCTTGTTTGAACCATATTCTATATTCCGTTCCGTCTGATATTCCGCGAATAGATTGAAAAATACGGCACTCAGAGCCAATATTGTTAAAACAATTTTTTTCATGACCTGTCGGTTAATCCCTTTGACTATAAAACGCGGATATTCCCGAATTATTTAGTTCCAATTGTCGAGACGTTCAGGACTTAACATTTGCCACAATGATGCTACAGTCCAACCCGGCGCGAAGATATCATTATAGAATCCTTTGCCGTTTTTTCCATAATCCCAAGTGGTGTGTTGCACCACTTCCGGGTAATATCCTGCTTTGGCTATGTCATACATATTGTCGTCAGTGGGCATGAGCTGTAACATTGATGTCTCTATTACTTGTGCAAAATCGGAGAAACGAGGTTCGGAGAAATGCATTGATAGTTTTTTAAGCACGGTAGCAAAGTCGAAAACAAACACATCTATATGATTGTTTTCTACCGAAACATTCCCCCAGCCTCTCGATTTGAAACCTACATCTCCCAGCATCTGACCCGGAGCAAAGGGAACGTCCCACATATAATACCATGATAAGCAGAAATATGCCGCCTTCTTGCAAAGATTGAGGTAATGCGTTTTTTCTTTCCCTTTAGTTACGTTTGCCAAATAATGCATTGCTGTGGATGCATAAAGAGAAGCTTCCTTGTCTTCGCAATTGGCATCAAGCGTAGATGAGAAATAATCTGCCTTGTCAATGAGTTCATTTTCGAGATATTTACCCGTGGCGCGTGCTGAGTCAAGATATTTTTTGTAATTATAGTATTTGTAAGCCATCGCGAGAGGTAGGGTTGCAGAGGGAGTGCTCCCTCCGGTGGGATCAACAAGTGTTTTGTCCGCTTTGAATTTTCTGGGGAAACTGCCATCGGCATTCTGAAGGGAAAGTATATTATTCATCAGTAATTCTATTTTCTTTTCCCAATCCAGATGCTTTCTCCCTTTATTTTTCTCATAATTCAACCATGACAGCACCGCATATGCACCTTCCGACTGACGACGTATGCTCATCACATCGCTTTCTTTATTGCTGTCAAGTCTTAGATCCTCTCTCAGATAACCATCCGGGGTGAATCCATAAGAGAGCGTGCTTTCAAAAATGGCATTCGCTTTATTTACAAGGTCTGTGTTTCCGCAAGCTTCTCCAAACTCCAGCGCATTAAGGGCATTAATGAGAACGCGCCCCACGAATCCAATCTGATATACCGGAGTATTGATACAATCATCCGTGCGCATTTCCACCCCTGAGAAATATTTAAGATTATAATCGTCAACATAACTGTTGGTAAAGAAATGGCTCAGATATTTTTTTGCATCCGTATGGCTCATGGCATCTTTTAAGGGAGCCGGATGGAATGTGTCGTAAGTATAACTCCAGGTATCCGCCACAAAATCTGAATAATCTGTATTATCGCTGTATCTTAATTCCCAATTAAGAGTTATCGTATCCCCTTTGTTGATTCTGATAAATGCAATGACAGGATTGATAAGCTGAAGTTTGCGGATATATCGTTTCGGTGTCTCACGGTAAGGAAAGCTGACTGTGAGCGATGCATCTCCATTTTCATTATCGAATCCGGTCGATCCTATAGATGTTTTTCCGGTAAGCAACACTTCTCCAGTGAGATTTTGTGTCAGACAATCTTCTCCTCCATTTTTATGGTCAAGACGCAATATGCTGATACCTTTTTTATTAATATTGTCATAAATGCCTGTTAAAGGGGAACTTAGACGATCTTCTCTTACACTCCAGCTTTTTGAGGTATGGAAAGACGGAGCCTCTTGAGGAGATCGGAGATTTTTATGATACCAGAAACCGGGCATATAGAATTCACAATTGTCGGTATTCATTCCTGTTCGGATGGTTTCAGAGAGATTGAACCAGCATGTCTCATCTGCTGTAATTGTGAATGTCAGAGTTTTATCACTCCCATTGTCTTTTATGTTTCTATGGATTTTCAGAGGAATCTTACCTTCGGTTTTCATCAATCCGTCAACATCTTGGGTCAGAATGTATTCTGAACTTTTTTTGCCCGGATATTTGATCGCCACGCTTGTTGCGGATACGACCGTAAATGCATGGGACACAATTAGTCCCATGCATAGAAACAATCTTTTTACCATTGATATTTTACTGTTTTATTGATCGTTTGAAGCTGTTTTATCGGATATAAGCGGTTTTATAATGGAATTAGGGTCTGCCGTGATGTCATACACACCTGTTTCCGGATTTTTGTTGAAGTTCAGCGTCAGTATACGTGTGCGTCTCGGAGAGACCACGCTGTCAGAGTTGTGAACATGGTACACATATCTGTAATTTCCATCATTATCAGCGAAAAGATCTCCGTGTCCTGAGCCTTTTTCACCTACTATGTTTCGATGTATGATAGGGTTATTCTCATTTTTGGTCCATGGACCTTTAGGAGAATCTGCCACGGCATATCCCACGGCATAGTCCGGACTCATAAAATGGTTGGCGGAATAGAAAAGATAATATTTACCGTCAAGTTTAATTACGGTAGGACCTTCCATAATAGGAGCGCTGTTGTAAGCTGCGGTAGCCTCCCAAGGCTGGTCATTTTTGAAGCATCGGCTGAGTGTGCCTTCAACCAAAGATCCTGTTGCAGGATTAAACTCACCAACCCATAGAAAGTTGCCATTGTCGAAACGCACGTGATAGAGATACCATTTGTCGTCATCATCCCTGAATAGAAAAGAATCTATATTCTTTTCGCTGTTGTCGATAGGTGTGATCACATCCTGCGTGTAATCACCGTTAAGACGGCTTGATTTGGCAAGAACGGTCTGTTCATCGGCAGTATATGTGAACCAATAATTATTCTCTGTTTTTATGATTTGCGGTGCCCAGAACCCTTTTGTGCCAAATGTGGATACCCCTCCACGTAAAATCATGGAATCAGGGCGAGCCGCGTGCCATGATTTGAGATCGGTTGATTCAAGCAATGAGAATCCCAATGGTTCGCGATTGCGTGTTCCTGTAAGGTAGTATTTCCCGTTTTCCGTATATATTGTAGGATCTGCAAAGAGAATTTCCTCCCCCGTAATTTCCTCTCCGGTGTTATTCCCCGAGCTTGAGCTGCATGCTCCCGATAAAACTGTAGAGGCTGCTGTCAGTCCTGTCAGAAATAATGTTGATATCTTTAATCGTTTATGCATGATATTAAGTGGAATTTTGATTTCGATGCAAATTTATGTCAAGACTTTTTTTTGTTAAGGTAATTATGTTTTTCGCATGGGTAATATTGTTGAATCGGAAGGATTTTTATGGATTTTTACGAGTTTTTGGACGAAATTTCTAATATTAAAAACAATTCTACCCATATCCATTTTCTCGTTAATATAATTTTGCGGCATCAAAATTAGTTAACCGCAAAATTGACCATGAACTTAAACTTTAAGAAAATTAAAGCGATTCCGGCTTTGGTTATCATGGCGGCTATTACATCGGGATTCGATATAGTCGCGGCGAATGAATCAGGGTTGCCACGTCCGGAATATCCGCGTCCTCAGTTTGAGCGCAGTGAATGGACCAACCTTAATGGAGACTGGAGCTATACCTTTGACTTTGGAAAAAGTGGGAAAGAACGCAATTTCCAGGAATCCACAGGATTCAGGGATATTATAAAGGTGCCGTTTTGTCCGGAAAGTTCTTTATCAGGAGTAGGGCATAAAGATTTTATAAACGCCATGTGGTATCACCGCAAGATAGATGTCCCTGCCGGATGGGAGGGAAAACGAGTGATGCTGAATTTTGGCGGTGTCGATTACAGAGCTGAGATATTTGTAAATGGACGGTCTCTCTTTACTCATTTTGGAGGTAGCGCTTCTTTTTCGGTCGACATCTCCAAAGCCGTGAAATATGGTGCAGACAATGATTTAGTGGTGTATGTTGAAGATGACGTTAAATCATGGCAGCAACCCCTTGGCAAGCAGTCGCGTCGCCTCAATGCTTATGAGTGTTTTTATACTCGCGTCACCGGTATCTGGCAGACTGTATGGCTTGAAGCTCTGGAACATGGAGCGCTTAAGACTTGCCGAATCACTCCTGATCTTGACGGAAATCAGTTTGTGTTCGAACCGGAATTTTATGATATAGATGGCAACACAAAGCTTAACATAAAGATAAAGGACGGCGATAAGACATTGTGCGATAGGTCTATAACGGCAAGTAACAGCTCTTTTGTCGTTGTGCCCGTCAAGAATCCCAAGACTTGGTCGCCTGAATCACCGTTCCTTTATGATATTGAGTTTTCTGTAAGCGATAAGAACGGCAAAATAATTGATAGCGTAAAATCTTATGCCGGGATGCGCAAATCTGAACTCAGGGGTAATGTTTTCTATCTAAACAACCAGCCTTATTATCAACGTCTTGTTCTTGATCAGGGTTATTATCCGGACGGTCAGTGGACAGCGCCTGATGATTCTCAACTACGCAGAGATATCGAACTTGCAAAAGATGCCGGTTTCAACGGAGCACGTCTTCATCAGAAAGTGTTCGAGCCCCGGTATTTCTATTGGGCAGACAAATTGGGTTATCTCACATGGGGTGAATCCGCGAGCTGGGGAATGAACTGGACAGATAAGGTTGCAGCCCGCAATATGCTTGCCGAATGGCATGAATGTATCGATAGGGATTATAACGTTACCTCTCTTATTGCATGGTCGCCTCTCAACGAAACATGGATAAAGGATGTTGACGGGCAGCGTGACCGACTTACAAATGATCTTTACTTTCTCACAAAGAATCTTGACCGAACACGTCCCGTGGTGTCTTCAAGTGGCGGTCATCATGCGGGCTTCACAGATATTTATGCCGAACATACCTATGTTCAGGATCCTGTGGCTCTGTATAAACAATTGTCGCTTGATGAGAATGGTAAGCCATATATACATCATCCACAGGAAAGCGCAGAATATAAAGGGGAATGCTACATGATAGATGAATTTGGAGGCATTCAGTGGAATAAGAAGATGGATGCTCCGGAGGTTGCCGCGGAAGATGCGTTCTGGGGATATGGCAATGCCCCGCGCACAATTGAGGAATACTATCGTCGTCTTGAAGATCAGGTGAATGTTATTCTCAGTCTCGATCACATTGCAGGTTTTTGTTTCACTCAGATTGTGGATGTTGAGCTGGAGAAAAATGGGATATATACTTACGATCGTGCCGGTAAATTCGATATGGATCGCATACGACGCATATTCTCCAAACCCCGCGAGCAGGCTAAAGCAGAAGTGGCGGAGATGCTGTTAAAGACCTCCCAACTGAAAGCCGAGAACACTACAGAATAAAACTAATATTACTATAAACAAACAATAACAATTATGAGAAAGCAAGCATTACTTCTTTCATCAGCAGTGTTATGCTGCATGGGTGCTGTCGCACAGACACTCCCTGAGGGCACTACAGCTCTCCTTCCCGCAGGCGTGAAAGCAAATATCACGCAGAACAAGCAATTCTACGCACAGAAGAATCTCTGCGTTGCGGGATCTCCCGAGAAGGGTTACAAAGCGTTTTTCTCCGCTACAGATACCGATCACGGTGAGGAGCTTTGGGTGACTGACGGCACACCTGCCGGGACATATATGGTAAAGGATATACAGCCCGGTCTCGGAACGTCTGATATTCAGTATCTCACGCGCTTCAACGATAAGGTTGTGTTCTCTGCCAATGATGGAGAGAATGGCTATGAATTATGGATTTCCGATGGCACGGAAGCCGGAACCCGTATGGTAAAGGATATTCATGAAATGGACAGCTCTAATCCTATCGGTTTCTGTCAGATGGATGAAAACCGTTTCATTTTCTTCGCAACCGATTTCGACAGTGAGCTCGAATATGATAACCCTCAAAAATGGCTTTGGATTTCTGACGGCACAGAGGAGGGTACAAAGCTTGTTGCCCGGGTTGACTGCGCATTCCCCGGTGTTGAGGAGGCAGACAACCGTTGGGGTCCGGTGCAGCGCGTAGGCCGTAAGGTATTCTTTAAGGCTGAGGAGGCAGACAAGACCGGCAAGACAAGTGGTATTGAAATCTGGGTAACCGATGGCACGGCAGCAGGAACACATATCGTTAAGGATATAAACGTTGAGCCCAATGTGAACAAAGCTGGCTCTACCCTCTCTTCATCACCCGCGCATCTAATCAATTTCTATAATGAGAAGCTTTTCTTTAAGGCATGGTCAATGGATTCAGGTAATGAACCCTGGGCTTCCGATGGCACAGAGGAGGGTACTTATGAGATATTCAATACCAACACAGCAGTCGGAGACAATGGTCTCGGCATTGGTGGTGGCGTGACAATGGTGGGTGAGCCTTACAATGGAATGATTGTCTTCCGTTCCGGCAGTCCTACATATGGCAGTGAACTCGGTTTCACAACATGTGAGAAAGGTAATTATGGATGTATAGATATATTTACTTATGAACCGACCAATACTCATGAGTCATTCCCAGACTGTGGAGTTGTCTTCGATAATCTCTACATGTTCTGCGCCGCAACAGGTTTCGATGGGGCTGTTGAAAGCCATCGAGGAGGTGAGCTTCACTGTTTTGATGGGGAGAAAGTCTGGATGCAGTATGATTATGCTCCGGGTGTAGGTTGCGACTGGGTGAAGGAACCGCTTGTTGTTGGTGGATCTCTCTATTGGTGGAATGAAGGTAATATCGACGGAACAACAGCAACAGACACAAAGC
>DAWBVG010000286.1:0-20830 GCA_052279865.1 Muribaculaceae bacterium | reverse complement strand
TTGCTCGCAACTGCAGCACAAACAAGTGATATACTTCCTCTTCTCTGCCGCGAAGCTTCAGTTGCGAGCAACATCAGCTACGATCTGAGGCATCGTTTGATACAAATTTTTCAGGCGTGCTAATTCTTACTTCTCACCTGTTACCTATTACCTTTTACTTTATCGGACTCAGTCCGATAAAGTAAATTTTTTTGTATAATTGAGGGATTATGTATAAATTTGCGCTAACAGAATTGTTAATCAAGATTGATAAATACATTTGTTATGACAAAATCAAAAGATAATCAGACTGTTTCGGATACGGAGACATTGATATTGAAGGCTGCGGAACGCGAATTCATGACTAAGGGGTTTGCCGGAGCACGAACTACTTCGATTGCTGAAGCGGCAGGTGTGACGCACGCAATGTTTCATTATTATTTCCGAACCAAAGAAAAACTCTTCGATAGAATCATCACAGAAAAAATCAATTTGCTTCGTGAGGCATTGGTCAGCTCGGTGGGAGATGAAAACATGACTCTTGATGAGATGATCCGTAATGTAATAGAGAAACATCTTGATTTTCTCGCCGCAAATCCGGATTTGCCTCGTTTTCTTGTAGGAGAGATTTTCTCGAATCCTGAACGCTCTTCGATCATATTGGAAAAACTTCGTACTTATGCTCCTGCGATTATTACTTTTCTTCAATTGAAAATTGACAAAGAGGCTTCAGCCGGCTTGTGTAGGAAGGTCGATGCACGAATGCTGCTTCTGGACGTGGCATCGCTGAATGTTTTTGCTTATATGGCATCGCCGGCGGTGAATGCCGCTCTTGGCAACTGTATGGAGGATTCGACTACATTTCTCGAACTGCGTAAAAAAGAGAATTATGAAACGATAATGAGCAAATTAAAACCATAATTTATTATGAAGAAGAGTTGTAGAATCATCGCCGTTTTTTTGTCGTGTCTCTCTTCGATTGGCTGTTATGCCGGTGTTACTATTGAAGAATGTGTGGAAAAGGCTATGTCGAACTATCCACTGGTTAGAAAATACGGACTGATGGAGGCGACAAAAGATATAGAACTTTCGGATATAAACAAAGGGTGGTTGCCTCGAGTGGGGATATATGCGCAGGCAACGGCACAGAACGTTGTACCTTCATTTCCTGAAACTCTTACAGGAGTTCTTAACCAAATGGGACAAGATGTAAGAGGGCTTGGAAAGATGCAATACAAACTGGGCGTTGATGTATCCCAGACAATATGGGATGGAGGGGTGTCTAAAGCTAAACGAGAGTTGATTCGTTCGCAGGATGCAATCTCACATGTCTCTCTTGATGTGGAGTTGTATTCTTTGAGGGAACGCGTAGAAAACATATATTTCGCAGTATTGTTGACAGAGGAGCAGATTGCACAATGTCGTGTAACTCAAAACGTGCTTGAAAATAATCTTGACAAATTGAGATCAATGTTGCGCAACGGGGTTGCCATGCAGTCGGATATCGATATGGTCGAGGCTCAGTGCCTTGAACTAAATCAAAAAATTATGCAGGCACAGAGCTCTCTTAAGGGATATAAACGAGTTCTTGAGCTTTTTATTGGAGAGAGTCTTGGGGGGAAAGAGTTTGAGCGACCTGCGGGTGATATTCCTGTGGATATGAAATCGAATCGTGCGGAACTGAAGTTGTTTGACAATCGTATTGCCGCAAATCAGGCTACCGAACGCTTGTCGAAAACATCAATGATGCCTAAGATAGGGTTGTTTGCGCAGGCATATTATGGATATCCCGGATTTGATTATTTTCAGAGCATGATGAATAGAAATCTTTCTTTCAATATACTTGCGGGGGTAAAGATATCTTGGGACCTGCATTCCTTATACACTAGGAAGAACATTTCAAAACGGACTTCAGTCAATATTGAAGATGTTATTGCGGATAAGGAGTTATTCTTATTTAACTCAAATATTCAGACCATCTCACAGCTTGAGACAATAGAGGGGTTGAAAGACATGATGCGAGAAGACGGACGTATTATTAATTTACGGTCAAACGTGAGGAAGGCTGCCGAGTCTCAGCTCAATAACGGAGTGATTGATGCAACGGCTCTACTGACCAAAATATCAGACGAGAATCTCGCCGAGCTGACGGCTAAATTTCATGAAATACAGTTAATACAGGAAATCTATAAACTTAAATATATCCTTGACCGATGAAAAAGATATTATACTTATATGGTGTTGTTTTTGTTTTAGCTTCTTGTGATAATACCGAAAATTACGATGCTACCGGTATATTCGAAGCGACAACTGTTACCATCTCTGCTGAAACCTCCGGCAAAATATTATCCATGAGTATTTCAGAAGGAGATAGTGTCTTCAATGGAGAGGACATAGCAGTGATCGACACTACAATGTTGGTTTTGCAAAGTAGACAGCTTAAAAGTCAGCAACGGTCGGCAGAGAGTTCTTCTCCGGATATCGCTGCTCAGGCTGCGGCTTTACGCACACAGATTGCCCATCAGCAACATGAATGCGATAGGTTGAAACGTCTTTTTACAGATGGAGCGACAACGCAAAAACAACTTGATGATGCCAATGCTCAACTAAAGATGCTTAATGATCAATTGACAGCGTTGCTTTCAACATTGGGAAAAAACCGCACATCAATCTCCGACAATGCCGTGGCAATACAGTATCAGACGGAACAGATCGAAGTGCAAATAGCCAAAAGCAAAATCAAATCTCCGCTTAACGGAACAGTGTTGCTGAAATATGCTGAACCCGGAGAATTCGCCACTCCCGGACGACCATTATGTAAAATCGCCGATCTTGACAATATCTATTTACGAGCCTACTTCACCGCATCACAACTTGCAGATTTAAAAATAGGACAGAATGTGACAGTGATTGCAGATTATGGCGCTGAACAGCAATATGAATATCCCGGTAAAATCACATGGATTGCAGAGGAGAGCGAATTTACTCCTAAATCGATCCAGACAAAAGACAGTCGAGCCAATCTTGTGTATGCAGTAAAGATTGCGGTAAAGAATGATGGGAAACTCAAGCTTGGACAATACGGAGAAGTAAGATTATGAATGATGCTGTAAAGATATCGGATCTGACGAAACGCTATGGCAATCTTACAGCTCTCGATGGAATAAACTTTAATGTGGCGAAAGGGGAGTTGTTTGGATTGATTGGACCTGATGGTGCGGGCAAAAGTTCTCTTTATAAAATTCTTGCCACCCTTTCCCATCCTGATTCGGGAAGTGCGGTTGTGTGTGGTTTTGATACGGTTCGGGAGTTCAAGCAGATTCGAGACAGGATCGGATACATGCCGGAACGCTTCTCTCTCTATCCGGATCTCACCGTTTCGGAAAATCTAAAGTTTTTTGCATCATTGTTTGGCGTGTCAATAAAGAAAAATTTTGACCTCATTGCTCCTATCTTCGGGCAGCTTGAAAAATTCCCGAACCGAAAGGCGGGTGCCTTATCCGGCGGTATGAAGCAGAAGCTCGCTTTGAGTTGTGCACTGATACATCGTCCCGAACTTCTGCTTCTTGACGAGCCAACAACAGGCGTGGATGCAATTTCAAGAAATGAATTTTGGGATATACTCTCCGGTTTAAAAGAGAAAGGAATCACAATCCTTGTGTCAACGTCATATATGGAAGAAGCTACAAAATGTGAAAGAATAGCCATGATAAACGATGGAAGGATTCTTGATATTGACACTCCCGAACGTCTCGTTTCGCGACTTGGCGAGAATTTATATGATGCTGTAGCCACGGATATGTTCGGGCTTTTGAATAAATTGCGAAGTATGTCAGGTGTGATTAACTGCTATACGTTCGGAGCGACATTACATGTAGTGGCAGATAATAGTTTCAATGCAGAAAAAACTGAAAGAGAGTTGGCTGATTTCGGATTGCATGACGTCCACATTTATCCTGCGCATCCAACCATAGAAGATCTGTTTATTAAAGAGACATATGATGAACAATAGTGATATAGCTATTTCTGTGAGGGAGCTGACAAAAAAATTCGGATCGTTCACTGCTGTCGATCACATCACTTTTGATGTGAAGCGTGGAGAGATATTCGGATTCCTGGGAGCTAACGGTGCCGGGAAAACAACTGCGATGCGGATGCTATGCGGATTGAGTTATCCTACATTGGGTAGTGGTTTTGTGGCGGGATGCGATATAAATACGCAGGCTGAGGAGATAAAGCGAAGAATAGGGTATATGAGTCAGAAGTTTTCTTTATATGGAGATCTGACGGTAATTGAGAATCTGCGACTCTTCGCTACCATCTACGGTATGGATCCGGTGCAGATAAAAGCTGTGTTATCCGGTTTGTTTCAGGAGTTGGGAATGGAGGATATGAAGAATACACTTGTAAAAGACATTCCCGTGGGGTGGAAGCAGAAGCTTGCTTTCACAGCCGCAACGATGCATAATCCGGATATCGTGTTTCTTGATGAACCGACAGGGGGTGTTGACCCGGTGACCCGTAGAAAATTCTGGGAACTCATATACAAGGCATCATCGAAAGGGATTACGATATTTGTAACGACACATTATCTTGATGAGGCGGAGTATTGCAATCGAGTGTCAATAATGGTTGACGGGAGGATAAATGCATTGGATTCCCCAAAGGCATTGAAGAAGAAATATAATGTTTCAACAATGGATGAGGTTTTCAGAATTGTTGCTAAAGACGCTATAAGAGGAGAATAATATGGCCATATTTCCATCATTAATCAGGAAGGAGGCGTTGCATATCATACGAGACCGACGCACGATGCTCATAACGCTGTTGATGCCTCTTGTTTTGTTATTATTGTTCGGTTTCGCAATCTCGACTGAGGTCAATGATGTCAGGATTGTGGTTGTGCCTGACAGGTATGACGATGAAACTCTGAAACTTTGTGAGCGTTTTCGAGTAAATGAATATTTCACTTTTCAGGGAACTGTAGCGGCAAAAGATGTGGAAGGACTGTTGCGAACAGGCAAGACTGATGCTGCAGTATTTTTGAAAACAGAGAATGATAAGGTATGTTCACAAATTGTGGTTGATGCATCAAACACGACATCAGCGCAGGCAATCTCAGGATATATAGAAGGAGTAATAAATGGGGGGAGAATTGCGTCGCCATTGCTTACCTACACTCTATACAATCCACAAATGAAAAGTTCTTATAATTTTGTGCCGGGAATCATGGGGATGATCTTCATACTTATATGCGCGATCATGACTTCTGTGTCGATTGTAAGGGAGAAAGAGACCGGTACGATGAATCTGCTTATCGTCTCTCCAACGAAACCGGTGATGATTATTTTAGGGAAACTTGTACCGTATTTTATTTTGTCATGCATTATTCTGTTGACCATGCTCCTCATGGCTTATACCGTACTTGAATTGCCTGCATCCAGTAGCATTATCTACGTGATTGTGGTTTCACTCATCTATATCATACTTTCATTGTCGATAGGGCTCCTTGTCTCTACCATAGTGGATTCTCAACTTACGGCTCTGATTGTTTCCGCAGTTGTATTCATGATGCCTGTGACTATGCTTTCGGGAATGATTTTCCCGATTGACAACATGCCGAAGGTGTTGCAATGGATTTCGAGTGTGATACCTGCGAGATGGTATATAGAAGCGATGCGAAAACTCATGATACAGCAACTTGACATCAGTTATGTTGTAAAGGAGATAATCATATTATCAACAATGACGATTGCATTGCTTGCTTTGTCTGTACGAAAATTCAGTTTAGGAAAATGATGAAGACTGCGATACTTAAAGCCCTTCTGAAAAAGGAGGTCGCTATGATGAGGAGAAATCCTATTATCCCTAAGGTTATTTTAATCATGCCCCTGATGGTGATGCTTGTTATTCCGCTTGTGGCGAATCTTGATGTGAAGAACGTGAATGTGACTGTTGTGGACAATGATCACAGTCAGTTGTCACGACGCATCATTTCGGATATGGCGGCAGCAGAATCTCTTTCCGTGGTTAATGTGTGCAACACGCATAATGAAGCGCTGCAGACTATAGAAAGAGGAGAGGCGGACGTGGTGTTTACCATTCCGTTTGATTTTTCCGTTGACATCATATCGGAGAATCCTAAGATAGATATTGAAGCTAACGGTGTCAATGCAAGTAAAGGAATGTTAGGAGCGAGGTATGTTTCTCAATCTGTGATGCAGACACTGAATCAGTGGCGAGTTGACCAAGGTGTGAAGTTACAGAAATCGACAATAAGCGTGCTGAACCGTTATAATCCGACATTGAATTTCAGAAACTATATGATTCCTGCTCTTATGGTGGTGCTGCTGATAATAATCTGCGGTTTCCTCCCGGCTCTTAATCTTGTGGGAGAGAAAGAGAGCGGAACAATTGAGGCTATGAATGTGACACCTGTTAGTCGTATGACATTTGTTTTGTCGAAGCTTATTCCATTCTGGATTATAGGTCTGGTGGTTATTACAATTGGAGTATTGGTAGGCTGGCTGGTGTATGGGCTTCTGCCGGAAGGCAATTTGGGAGCTATTTATTTGGCTGCGATATTATTCAGTCTTGTGATGTCGGGATTGGGCGTGTCAATAGCCAATCAATCTTCAACAATGCTGCAAAGTATTTTTGTAATGTTTGCATTCATAATGATTTTCCAACTCATGAGTGGATTATTCACTCCAATAAGTTCGATGCCACAATGGGCACAATATTTCACTTATGCTGTTCCGCCACGCTATTTTATTGAGATAATGCGAGGTGTGTATCTTAAAGGAACTTCAGTCGCTGAATTGTGGCAACAATATGTAGCCCTCTCAGGTTTCGCCCTACTGGTGTTAGCCTTCGCTGCCCTTACTTACCGCAAGCAATCGTAAGAATATGATATATGGGACACCAAGTGTCTTCACTCAACCGGCTGCGCACATATTCTTTATTTTTTGAAAATTTTTTTTGAAAGCGACGTTTATTGTCGCTTTCGCTTTTTAACTTTGCCATATGAAATCATCAATATCCCAACTTTTACGATTAATGTTGACCGTAAGTATTATTGAAGAAGCTCATGGTCATGCAGATACTGACTTTATTTTTAATCGTTTGGAACAGTCTTGCGGCTGGCGCAACATTCCGTATCCCTCCACACGTGATGCTCGGAAACGATTGTTGCAACGTGACATCAAAACGATTTCAGAGGTAATGTACATCGACATCAAGAATGTCCGGAATAAAGGTTATATGATAGTTAATCGGGACGAATGTGCGCCACTTGACTTCGAAAAACTTTTTTCTGACTTTGATTTGTTGACTGCGGTTCAACCGGACATTAAAATAAACAGTTTTATCTATCCGGATCATCACAGGGGGAAGGGCGTGTCTAATCTGTATCCTCTTTTGATGGCTGCTAAAAAACGGGAAATAGTTTCATTTTCTTATAAGCTCGTGAGACATGGAAATAAAGAAGCTAAGTACGAAGTTGAACCGTATTTTCTAAAAGAAAATCAGCAGCGGTGGTATCTAATAGGCAAGACGGATGGGAAAATTAAATTATTTGGACTTGATCGTATCTCAGATTTGGAATTTACAGGAGTCACTTATAAATATGATCCGAGTATTTCCGCTTCGGATATGTTTGATGACAGCTACGGGATATGGAATGCACCGGAGATGCCTGTTGAAAAAATAGAATTGCGCTTCAGTCAACTTGATGGAGAATTCTTAAAGGGCGTTCCTTTGCATCATTCCCAACGTATTTTGGTTGATACAGAAAATGAATTTAGAATAGAATTGAACTTGCGTATTACCAACGATTTTGTAATGGCTCTGCTTTCAAGAGCAAATTCCTTGGAAGTTATAAGACCGTTACATCTGCGTGAACGCATAAAAAACATATGTGAGATCTGCGCTAAACACAATAACTAAAAATAATTATATGGAAGAGATTAAAGTATTACAAGAAAATGGATTCAAAGGTTTTACAAGTGTGGAAAACCTGAAAGAAAATCATGAATGTATTCCTCCGGTGGGAGGGGTATATGTAGTTGTCCGAGACACTGAAGATGCTCCGGAATTCCTTGAGAAAGGCACAGGAGGATTTTTTAAAGGTAAAAATCCAAATGTAGGCATAGAGGAACTTGAAGCGAACTATGTAGGTTCAAGCCGTATAATGTATATTGGCAAAGGAAATAATCTTAAAAGAAGAATCCGACAATTGTTACAATTCGCCTCCGGTAAGAATATTGGTCACTGGGGCGGAAGATATCTGTGGCAACTTGCCGATTCTGACAACCTTCTTATCGCATGGAAGGAACTTCCGACGACAGAAGATCCACACAGGGTCGAATCCGAAATGTTGAAAGATTTCCTCGACACTCACGGCAAGCTACCGTTTGCAAACCTGACACGCTAATACCATTGAGGTATTACGTGAAGGTAAGAGGTTACGAAAAGGTTATAGGGTAAAGGGTAAAGGATAATTGGCACGCCTCAGATTGTTGTGGTGTGCCAATTATCGATCTGGGGTGTAAGAGATAAAATAGTTACAGATTCGGTTTGCGATATTTATTTAAATGATGTAAATTTGTAGATACCATAGGTATGCAGGATGATTTGATCCTGCTTGCTAATTAATGTCTTAAAAAATCATTTAAATTGTTGAGGTATGATAGATTCGATTCTTGAATTTAATCGCGAGTTTGTAGCCCGGAAGGAATATGAGAAGTATGCAACATCGAAATATCCTGATAAGCGCATAGCAATTGTAACATGCATGGATACTCGTCTTGTGGAGTTGTTACCGGCGGCATTGGGTATAAAGAATGGGGATGTGAAGATGATAAAAAATGCCGGAGGAACTATTACCAATCCATTTGATTCTACTGTCAGATCTTTGCTTGTTGCCGTATATGAACTTGGTGTGAATGAGATAATGATTATTGGTCATACCAATTGCGGGGTGCAGGGGATGGATGCTAATGAGATGCTTTCGCTAATGCGTAAACGAGGAATATCTGAAGAACATATCACGCTGATGGAGCATTGTGGCATTAATCTCCGAGAATGGCTGCATGGATTTGAAGAAACAGATACGGCGGTAGCCGAGACAGTGGATTTAGTGAAGAATCATCCTCTTATGCCTGCAGACATAACTGTGCGCGGTTATATACTTGATTCTGTTACCGGCGAACTTACAGCACTTTAAATATTAAATTATTATGGCAAATTCAAAATTTTGGTTGCAGGTCAGAAAAGATTACATTTTTGAAAATTTTGATAATCTTCTTCAATATCTGAGGTCTTACAAATATAATGATGATGAAGACAATAGTGATTTTGATGACACTTTAATGTGCATGAATGAACTTGTTGCAGAAATAGGGGAGGCTATCGGATCCTCGCCGTTTTTTGACATTCCGGATATTAAGGGTTATGAGGAAGAAAAAGTTGTTAAATTAATGCTTGCTACCGTTCTTGCTTCTTCTAAGGCAGGAAAAATATCTTATAATGCTTTATTGGTTTTGTGCGAATTATTGACTAAACTTAAAATTGATTTAGATTTTGATGCCCTTACCCGTATTTATGGAGTGATTATAAATTGTTTGCGTAGATCAAGACTTGTTTCTCCCGGATATTCATGGAATGATATCTGTTCGGCTGACATTAACATAAGCATGCTTGCTATCAAAGTGTCTAACATGACTTTTGTAGGTTCAAATACTGAGACATATAAATTTTTAGAAAACAAAGGATTGTTTTTGTTGCCTCCAACCGGTCATCCTATTTTGACTACAGTCAGTCTTGGGAATTATGTGAAATCAAAAAGTTATGATATGATAGAGCTCCCGGGACTGGTGAAAATCAAAACAGAATCTGGTTGTTCTCTCAAAGGTGCTGATTTTAATGAGCTTTATAAGGTTACGTCAAGATTACTTTCTTCAATGGCACCATTTAAAAAGACGGAAGTCAAATCTGAAATTAAAGAGTATGATCTTAATGATGAATTTGTTGTAAGGATCACGATGATTAATTATCCGGTAGTTGTTGCTGAAACAATAGATCCGGAGTATAAATCAATTTCCGGAAAGGTCCATATTAATCCCTCTCAAATGAGACCTCTATTCTCTAATTTCTATAATGATATGAAGGTCGGGGATTATTTGATAGTAATGTTGTCGGAAGATGAGTCTTTTAAATTTGAAATAGAGGCTTCGTTCGAAAACATATATAGGATTCATTCCTCAACTTATCATAATCAGATACGAGAGGCAAAATATCTTATGAGCTATAAAAACGGAGATCAATGGGTAACGGAAGATGGTGTACGAGTAGGGATTGACAAATCTAAGATCAGTCAACTCGATGATGAAAAAATTCGAATCTATAATGATGCCAAGATTGCCAAGAGTCCTATTCACGTTAAATTTTATTCCGCAGCTCCCGATATTGAGGCTGACAATTTTTATATGTATGCCGATCCTTTGATTGAAGAATGGAGGATGATGGATTTAAAGGATTTTCATATTAAGGATGCAGATATGGCAATGATAAGAAAATATCTCGAAGAGTCTGCTTATGCCGCATCGGATTATGAAGATAGAGGAGAAGTGAAGTATGAGATACTTGATGCAAAAGAATGTGCCTCTCTCATTCCGGTACTTTCCCGCATTATTGAAGGCGGTGTTCCATCGAGTAAATTGAAACTCGAATATCAGACCGTTCTTGCCATGCTGTGCAATATCTGTGATCATCCACGCGAATATCTTTTCATAGATCATGATCGCCGCTTTCTGAATTCTCAGGTTCAATTTGTTTCTAATCATCCTGTTCCGGAATTAGATCACCCTTTAATGCTTGACGGGAATAAGGATGTGGAACGAAAAGAAGAACTCGTACGAACATTGCTGAAATACAATCCTACAAAAAATATTCAAACGCTTGATATTGAAGATGCAATTACAGAAGATGCAGAAAAATCTGAGAAAGTTACGGCACTTGTGGAGGCATCCAATAATCTTGCCGGAATAATAGATAACATTGAGCAAAACAATATCAAGCAATATATTGCACGAACTCTTGATATTGAGGATGAATATGTTTCGATATTAAATGACCGAACATTTTACGGAACTGAAAGTATTTCTCTTGAGTTTAAGACATCAGCTGTATATCCTCCCGCCAACAGACGACGTTTCTCAACTCTTGCCGCCGATCCCGATATGCAAAAATGGGCTATTATAAAGGCGGTATGCGGGTTCTTAAACACACGTTCCGGCGGAGAACTGTTGATAGGGGTAAAAGACACCGGTTATGCCTCAGGTGTGGAAGAAGATATCCGAATCCTCGCGGAAAAGCATCTCATTATGGCTCCAACTGTGGATCAATATCGCACTTATCTTCAGGGAATACTTGATTACGCTTTCAAGGCTTATAAGTCGACTGTGAGTTCTACTGATATTGCAAGAAGTTCGATTGAATATCTTCCCGAAATAAATGAGGAAGGAAAAACCGTGATGCGCGTGAAGATAAAACCTTTTCCCAGGAATGTAGTAATGCTTGCTGCCAAAGATAGCGAGCGTCCCGTAGGCATTGAGGAGAGTTATGTGCGTCTTTCGGGTAGAACTGTGCCTGTCACAAAGACTATTCGGGAGCAAATTCTTCGTTATAAAGAATAATATATCAGCTGTTGAGGGAGTCGAGGCGTTGCTGCATCTTGGCTTCGGATGGGTTGTTGCCTGCTTGCCAGAAACGGGAGCCTTCGAGTTCGGAAGGAAGGTATTGTTGTTTCACATAATTGCCTTCGAAATCATGAGCGTATTTATATCCCTGGTGATAGCCCAGATCTGCCATCAGTTTTGTAGGGGCATTCCTGAGATGGAGTGGGACAGGAAGATTACCGGTTTTTTCCACCGCGTTCAATGCCTCTCCAATTGCCATATACGCAGAGTTGCTTTTGGGAGAATTTGCGAGATAGATGGCGCATTCGGACAGGATGATTCGTCCTTCGGGCCAACCGATTTTGTTTAGGGCGTCGAAAGTGGCATTAGCTAACAGCAATGCATTGGGATTGGCGAGTCCGATATCCTCGGCTGCCAATATCACAAGACGACGTGCGATAAACGCCGGATCCTCACCACCGGCAACCATTCTTGCAAGCCAGTATACTGCCGCTTGCGGGTCGCTTCCTCGGATAGATTTGATGAATGCCGAGATGATGTCATAATGCATCTCTCCGTTACGATCGTATGCGGCAGGATTTTGCTGCAACCTTGACGTGACAACATCGTCATCGATCACAACGGTTTCTCCATCAGGTGTTGATTGCTCTATGAGGTCAATTATATTGAGAAACTTGCGGGCATCGCCTCCGGCAAATCTGAAAAGCGCGTCTTTTGATTTTATATCGAACTTGCGTTTTTTCAGAACTTCATCTTGCGTAAGCGCCCGCTCAAGAAGATTTTCAAGATCCTCAAGTTCGAGGGGCTTTAGTGTATAAACCTGGGCACGCGAGAGGAGAGGCCGAATCACCTCGAATGATGGATTCTCCGTTGTGGCTCCAATAAGTGTGACAGTTCCTTTCTCTACGGCTCCAAGCAATGAATCCTGTTGGGATTTATTGAATCTGTGAATTTCATCGATGAATAAAATAGGACGCCCTTTCACGAACATGCTGCGGGCATCCGCTTCGCATCTCGCCAACACTTCCCTTACCTCCTTTACCCCCGAAGTGACAGCACTGAGAGTGTAAAACGGCACTTCTGTCTGTGATGCCATAATGCGAGCCAGCGTTGTCTTGCCCACACCCGGAGGTCCCCATAGAATAAATGAGTTGACTCTTCCCGTTTCAATCATTCTTCGGATAATGCCGTCGGAACCCACAAGATGGGTCTGTCCGATATAATCTTCAAGAGATCGAGGGCGTAATCTTTCTGCAAGAGGAGTGGTGGTCATAAATAATGTTTAATGTTTAATGGGGAATGTTTAATGTACTATGCGCAGGATGTTTAATGGCGCGAAGATAGGGTTGAAAGGAGGGATTCGCGGTCGATCTCTCCCAAGTTATTTACAACCAAATCGCAATAAGGTTCAATGGCTGAAGCTGGAAGTGTTCCGGCAATACCTACAACATAAGCCCCCGATGCCTGACCTGCCTTTACGCCCTGCATGGAATCTTCAAAAACAACGCAATTGCGTGGATCTGCATTCAATAGTCTGGCTCCAAGCAGATATCCTTCGGGATCAGGTTTTGATTTCGTGATTTTGTTGGCAGTGACGAGTTCAGTCATCATCTCTTCAAGTTCAGGAATCTCTTCACGAAGATGTTCCATTTTTTTGTCATCGCTGCTTGTGACAAGAGCTCGGGGTATATTCATCTCTATTAGCCATGCGACAAAATCTTTGGCAGCCGGAAGCCATTCATATTTCATTTCAGCTTCCAGAAGGTGAAGAGTATCTCTCACTTTATTGCCAAGACCATCTGCCTCGTAATATGTGGCAATGATGTTGTCAAGTGTCATCCCCTTGATCCTATGTGGCATATCCGGGTGCTGAGTGGGGAAGCGCCGGTGAACCTCACTCCATACGCGTGTGTATTCGCTTTCGCTGTCTATGAGGACTCCGTCGAGGTCGAAAAGTGCTCCGATGGTTTTATTCGCCATATTTTAATGTATTTTGTTGCATATAATAGGTGCAAAATTAGTCAAATTTATTAAATAATGAGTAATTTTGTTGTTTGAAAAGCTATAATTATGATTCAAGATATAAGCATGCGGGTTTCTCCGGCTGTGGCAGCCGAAGAGCAATTATTGAGAGAGGCTGTGCTTCGCGAGATGAAAGTGCCGTCTTCCGATGTCAATGATTTCAGAATTGTGAAACGTTCTATCGATGCCCGCAAAAAAAATATAATTGTGAATCTCACCGTTAGGGTAGCAACCGGAAATGAGACTCATGTTTCTCCGCTGCTTCGACCGGTGGAATTTTTGCCGATTAAAGAAGACGCTTCGCGGGTAGTAATAGTTGGCGCAGGTCCTGCAGGTCTGTTTGCAGCCTTGAAAGCCATAGAAGCGGGATTCAGACCGATAATTGTTGAGCGTGGGAAGGATGTTGATTCCAGGCGTATTGATATTGCCAATATAAGCAGGGAAGGCAAAATAAATCCCGATTCCAATTATTGTTTTGGAGAAGGGGGTGCCGGAGCATACAGCGATGGTAAACTATACACTCGGAGCAAGAAAAGAGGGAATGTAGAGGAAGTTTTACAGCTTCTTGTGCAACATGGCGCACATCCTGACATATTAATTGATGCCCATCCTCATATTGGTAGTGACAGATTGCCGCATGTAATTAAAAACATACGCCAAACGATTCTTGACTGTGGGGGAGAGGTGATGTTTGAAACAAAAGTTGAATCCTTGATAATCGAAGAAGGTATTGCCAAAGGAGTGATCGCAGATGGCGGTAAAGAAATAAAAGGTGATGCAGTTATCCTTGCGACAGGACATTCAGCTCATGACACATTTCGACGCCTGCATTCCGACGGAGTGATGATGGAAGCAAAAGGTGTTGCAATCGGGGTGCGTCTTGAGCATCCTCAGACGCTTATTGATCGCCTGCAGTATCATTCTGAAAAGGGTCGTGGTAAATATCTACCGGCTGCAGAATACAACTATGTCACCCAGATTGAAGGACGCGGGGTCTATTCTTTCTGTATGTGTCCGGGAGGTGTTGTAGTGCCAGCCGGAAGTGCAGCGAATGAGCTTGTTGTCAATGGCATGTCAGCTTCTGCGCGTGCCGGAGAAAAAGCCAATTCGGGTATGGTGGTTGAGATTCGTCCGGGTGATTTTCCAGAATACGAAGAATTCGGATCATTGGAAATATTGCAGCTGCAAGAGGATCTGGAGCACAAGTTTTATGAAGAAGCGGGTGAGACTATCAATGCTCCCGCTCAGCGTATGAAAGATTTTACCGACGGTAAGGTTTCAAAAACATTACCGTCTACATCCTATGCTCCCGGCATTCATCCTGTAGATTTCAATCGTCTTTTCCCGCCGTTTATTTCCTGGCGTCTCAGAGAAGGATTCAAGGATTTCGGACGCAAGTGTCCCGGATTCCTGACCAATGAAGCAATCCTTCTTGGTCTTGAATCCCGAACCTCCTCACCTGTGAGGCTTCCCCGGGACAGAGAAACTCTGGAACACCTTGGAATCCGGAAATTGTATCCTGCAGGGGAGGGTGCAGGTTACGCGGGAGGAATAGTCTCTGCTGCTATCGATGGAATCCGCTGCATGGAATCTATAGTTGATTCAACTCTCTAACTTTTTACTTTTAACTTTTTACTTCTTACTTTTTACCTAAAAGAAATGGCAACAATATTAAATATAGAAACATCGGGCAAAACCTGCTCAGTAGCATTGACTCGTGAAGGTGTTCTGGAATTTGATCTCGAGAACAGTGATGGCATGAAACATGCTGAATTGCTTGCGCCGTTTGTGGAGCGAGCGATGGAAGAGGTGAAACGGAAAGAGTGGGAGCTTGATGCCGTTGCAGTGAGTATCGGTCCCGGTTCATACACAGGGTTGCGTATCGGACTTTCACTTGCCAAAGGGCTTGCTTTCAGTCTTGGTGTTCCACTCATAGGAGTCAGCACTTTGAAGATTCTTGCTGTGAAGGCGATGTTCCGTAATTTCAATTTTACGGGTGAGGAGATACTTGTCCCGATGATTGATGCGCGTCGCATGGAAGTGTTTACCGGTGCCTATGATTTTTCACTAAATGCATTAGAGGGACCTGCTCCGATGATTCTTGATGAGAATTCATACGGAACTTTGCTCGCAGACAGAGAAGTGTGGTTTATGGGCGATGGTGCGGTAAAAGCGAAAGATATTATAAAATCTCCGAACGCGCATTGGATGGATGGGCTCAATCCCATGGCAAAAGATATGCTGGCGTTGTCGGAAAAGGCATTTCGTGAAGGCGATTTTCTTGATATCGCATATTCTGTGCCTGAATATCTCAAGGAATACCAAACCACCACGCCTAAATGCAAGATATAAAGATATCAGGTGCGTTTTTGAAGAAATCTCAACAAATATTGTTATATTTGTAAGTTGAACAATGAAGTGGTTTAAACTTTTTACGAAAAACCAATAAAAGTAAAAAATGTATTCTTCATCATCAATCTTAACGAAGCTTAACGATGAACAAAGTTTAAATCACTTCAATATAGAACCCAAGATGATACCTTATAATACAGATTTAAAACCGATCACGTTGCCCGAGTTCGGAAGGAATGTTCAGGGGATGATAGATTATTGTGTATCAATTCCCGACAGAGATGAGCGTACAAAATGTGCGTTTGCCATAGCCGACATTATGGCAAATCTTTTTCCTGAGCTGGTAGGGGCGGATCATGACTATTCTCAAATCTGGGATCAGATAAATATAATATCCCGTTTCCAGCTTGATATTGATTTTCCTTGTGATGTGGTAACTGCTGACAGACTGAATCCCAAACCGGAAAAAATTCCCTATACGGCTTCAGCCATGCGTTATCGCCATTATGGAAAGAGTATAGAGAAAATGATAGAGAAGGTTGCGGATATGGAGGATGGAGAAGAGAAGGATATTCTAATTTCCCTCATTGCGCATCATATGAAGAAACTCATGCTTATCCATAATAAGGAAGGTGTTGATGATGCCAAGATACTTCGCGATTTGAAAGAATATTCTGATGGAAAGATAGACCTTGATCCTCAAACATATCTTTTACACGAATTCAAGGAGGCAACTCCGGTGAACCCGCCGAAAGGCAAAAAGAAGAAAAAATGAGTAGTTTTATAGTGGAGGGAGGTCATCGCCTGAGTGGTGAGATCAGTCCCAAGGGAGCTAAGAACGAAGCGTTGGAAGTAATATGTGCCACAGTTCTCACCGACGAGAAAGTGACAATTTCGAATCTTCCCCGCATTCTGGATGTGACCAATCTCATCAATCTTCTCGCGGAGATGGGGGTGAAAGTAAATTATATTGATGAATCTACCTGTGAGTTTCAGGCAGATGCCATTGATATAGAATATATACATACTCCGGAATATCGTAAGAAGGCAGCTTCTTTAAGAGGTTCGGTGATGATACTCGGTCCATTGGTTGCGCGTTTTGGTCAGGCTGTGCTTCCCAAACCCGGAGGCGACAAGATCGGTCGCCGCCGTCTTGACACTCATTTCTTCGGTCTTCAGAAACTTGGGGCTCAGTTTGAATATGCCACAGATGAAGGTCTTTACCGCATTTCAGCTCCCGAAGGACTTCATGGAGACTATATGCTTCTTGATGAGGCTTCGATTACTGGAACTGCGAATATAATAATGGCTGCCGTACTTGCGGAAGGAACCACTACGATCTATAACGCCGCTTGTGAGCCATATATCCAGCAACTCTGCAAGATGCTTTGTCGCATGGGTGCTGAAATCGATGGAATAGGTTCCAATCTCCTTACAATTCATGGTAAAAAACGCCTTGGCGGTACTCAGCATCGTCTATTGCCGGATATGATAGAAGTTGGCAGCTTTATTGGAATGGCTGCTATGACAGGCTCAAATCTTCTGCTGAAGAATGTTGGTGTCAAGGATCTCGGACTGATGCCCGAGATTTTCGAGAGGATAGGTATTCATCTCCAGATAGAAGGTGATGACATACGTATAGATCAGAAGGAGATCTATGAGATTGAGAATTTCATAGACGGATCAACGCTTACGATTGCGGATGCTCCCTGGCCAGGACTTTCACCCGACCTGATAAGCATTTTCCTTGTGGTTTGTACTCAGGCGAGGGGAAGTGTGCTGATACATCAGAAAATGTTTGAGAGTCGCCTTTTCTTCGTCGACAAACTTCTTGACATGGGTGCACGTATAATATTGTGTGATCCTCATAGGGCTGTCGTGATAGGTTCCGGTCATTTCAATTGCCTTCGTGCCACGGATATGGTTTCTCCTGACATTCGCGCCGGAATCGCAATGCTTATAGCTGCGATGGGAGCCAAAGGCACAAGCAAGATTCAGAATATCGGACAAATCGATCGGGGATATGAAAATATTGATCTCCGGCTGAACCGACTTGGGGCAAAAATCATTAGAATAGATGATTGATAACAGACAGGAATGATTGATAAAAGTAATCTTATAGAGATTGGGAAGTTTCAGAAAACCCATGCATTGAAGGGCGAACTGAATGCGATTCTTGATATTCCGGAGGAATATGTTGAGGATGGCAATCCTCTTGTGATCGAAACTGATGGCATACCGGTGCCGTATTATGCGGAATCTATTCGTCCCAAAGGATCAACTTCCTTCCTCATAAAGCTTGAGGGGGTGGATACAGTGGAAGATGCAGCTGAGTTGGTCAATAGTCCCATATCAGTGCCCAAGGATGTTTTGCAGGAATATGTAGGAGATGTGATGTATGAAGACGATCTTGAGGGCTTCAAGGTTGTCGACACCCATTTCGGTGAAATTGGAATATTGGAATATATAGATGATTCGACAGAAAATGAACTGATGGTTGTCAAGACACCGGAAGAAGAGGAAATCTATATTCCTCTTGTCGATGATTTTATTATCAATATAGATGAGGAAAATAAAGAGATTCATACCTCTTTGCCTGAAGGGCTGATAACGCTTAATCGTAAAGAGGAATAAACAGAAAAAGCTATGAGTGAATTGATGAAATATGACGAGGATGACGCTATAAAATTCATCCGTGCCACTCTTCCTCAGGAAGTGAGCGAACGTTATGATGACGATGAAATACTCTACGTGATAGATACTATATGGGATTGGTATGAGAGAAACGGTTATCTCAAGATAGATGCCGGTGTCACGGAAGAGGAGGAACTTGATGTAGCCAAGCTCACGGCATATGTAGCCAAGGAGATAAAGAAAGATGGCGAAATAATGATGGATCCTGCCGATATTGACATGATTGTTAAAGGAGAACTTGAATATGAGGAATCGATTGAGGACGTTTTTTAAGAGTTGTCTTGTTGCCTCGGTCTTCTTGCCGGCTCTTTGCGCTGCCGGGGAGACTCCGTTGCAGCGTATAGATGCCCTTGATGAATTGTCATTCCGCGAGATGATAAACAGCGTGGAGCTAGATGGAAAAAGCGCGGATCTAATACGCAAATTTCAGGAGAAAGAGGGGAGAACGCGACTTTATAACAAGGAATACAATGCAAAGAATTCCTCAATGGTGGAGACCTATCGCAATAAAGAAGTGCTTCTCGTCACTATCCCGGCTTCCAAACTTTTCGCACCTAATGAAGTTGAGGTAAGAAAAGATGCGACTTCATTGCTTGCTCCTCTGAAACGATATCTCCGGGAACCGGATATGTATCGTGTCTTGCTGGTAATGCATACTGACAACACTGGTTCGGAGAAATATCGTGAGCATATCACCGAAGAACGCTCTACGGCATTGTTCGATTGGTTTGTAAAGGAAGGTTGTGACACTCGTTACCTTTTCTCCTATGCCTATGGTGACGATATGCCTTTGGTTGAGAACAATTCTCTATCAAACAGAGAGAAAAACCGTCGCCTTGAAGTTTATCTCGTTCCAGGAAAGAAAATGCTTGAACAGGCAAAAAAAGGGAGGATCGTATTCTGATTTAATGTTTAAAGTTACATAATAAATATATTACCCGGTAAATAATGAAAAGAATAGCAATTGTAGGATATGGCAATATCGGACGCTACTCGCTTGAAGCAATAGAAGCGGCTCCGGATTTTGAGATTGCAGGCATCGTGCGTCGTAATCCTGCTGATAGAGGGGATATCCCAGCCGATATTCCGGTGGTGGGATCAATAAAGGATCTTAAGGATGTTGATGTGGCAATACTTGCCACTCCGACACGAAGTGTGGAAGAATACGCTAAGGAGATTCTTGCAATGGGAATCAATACTGTTGATTCATTTGATATACATGGTCAGATTCCGGAACTTCGCAAACGCCTTGACAAATATGCAAAAGAGGGAAATGCCGTAAGCGTGCTGTCTGCAGGTTGGGATCCCGGTAGTGATTCTGTGGTTCGCGCACTTTTTGAAGCGATCGCGCCCAAAGGAATCACTTATACAAACTTTGGTCCCGGCATGAGCATGGGACACACTGTTGCCGTTAAATCCAAGGCAGGTGTGAAAGATGCATTGTCTATGACAATTCCATTGGGAACCGGTATTCATCGCCGCATGGTGTATGTCGAGCTGCTTCCCGGCTATGAACTTGCAGATGTTGCGGAAAGCATAAAAGAAGATCCATATTTTGCTTCCGATGAGACGCATGTGATGGCTGTTGAGAGTGTGGATGCCCTAAAGGATGTGGGTCATGGCGTGCATATGGTTCGCAAAGGGGTGTCTGGCAAAACACACAGCCAACGCTTTAAATTCGATATGGCTATCAATAACCCGGCATTGACTGCGCAGATTCTTGTGGCTTGTGCCAGAGCCACATTCCGTCTCGATCCCGGATGCTACACAATGATAGAAATTCCGGTTATCGATCTCCTCCCCGGAGATCGCGATGAATGGATCAAATTGGTTTGATTGCGATTGACGGCTTGCGCCGACAACACGGTTATGAGGGCAAATGATTGTAAATGCCCGTAATAAAAAATTGAAAGAATATGAAAGGCGCTCATTGAACGCCTTTCATATTCTTTCAATTTTTGGCAATTATATATTAGATTACACTTTTAGAATTATTTGCAAAGATAATGATTTTTTTTGTTATATTAGGGGCATGAAATAAAACTCTCCCCGATATGGATAAAAAGGATGGCATACTCAACTTC
>DAWBVG010000285.1:0-8187 GCA_052279865.1 Muribaculaceae bacterium | reverse complement strand
GGACGACGAGATAGACACCCTTTATGACAAGACACGATCATACATGGGACGCATTTTCCGCAATCCCCGTCTTCATCCTGCCATCGACGACTTCGCCCGCACACTCTCTCGCCGACGCAGCCTCAGCGGCAGCGAAATCATTGACGAACTCCGTGCCTTATCGATAATCTGATGTTACAGGAAGTTCAGAAATCAGTCGACGATTGGATCCGAGAAATCGGCAAACGCTATTTCTCGGAACTCACCAATATGGCGTTGCTCACCGAAGAAGTTGGCGAGTTGGCGCGCGTGATAGCCCGCGTATATGGCGATCAGAAAGCGAAATCCGGCGATCTGCGCGACGATGTGAAGTCGCAGTTAGCCGAAGAAATGGCAGACGTAATCTGGGTTGTGACGTGCCTGGCAAACCAGACAGGCATCGACCTCAGCGAAGCCTTCGAAGCCTCGCTCCGCAAGAAATACACCCGCGATCGCAACAGATTTTAAGCTACTATTCAAAATAAATTTGGCACGCTGCGAATTTTTTATTAATTTTGCATCAGCTTCGAGGCTTGGTCCTCCTAATCCCCAATCCCTATCCCCATTCCCGGGAGGGCTTAGCCTGAAGCTTTAGGATTGTCTTATGGTGTAATGGTAGCACTGCAGTTTTTGGTTCTGCCTGTCCAGGTTCGAATCCTGGTAAGACAACAATTAGTTAGCCCTCAAATCTTTGAATCCAAAGAATTGAGGGCTTTCTAACAATCTTTCGATCATTACTGACTCGATTCGATTATGGCTGACACTAACTGGAAAGGACATTGCGCCATGCTTGGCGCAAACATTATTTGGGGACTGATGTCCCCGGTTGCCAAACTGGTGCTTTCTTCCGGCATCATCGCTCCCTTGGTTCTTGTTGATTTCAGAGTTGCCGGAGCGGCTTTACTTTTCTGGATATTATCCGCATTCTTCCCTAAAGAACATGTGCCCCCGCGCGACCTTCTCCTTCTTGCCGGAGCCGCAATGATTGGCGTGCTCTTCAACCAGGGATGTTTCATAATCGGAGTCAGCTTCACATCTCCAGGAGAAGCCTCACTTATCACCACCACCATGCCTATGTGGGTGATGATACTCGCTTGGTTCATCCTCCACGAACCCATCACGGGGAAAAAGATTGGCGGCATACTTCTCGGCGCCGCCGGAGCCTTGATTCTCGTATTCGGCAATCTCCATTCGGCATCGCGGGGAAGCAACCCCGTTTTAGGAGATTTCATAGTGCTTGCCGCCCAGTTCAGCTACGCGCTATACCTCACACTCTACCGCAATTTCATCCGCAAATATTCGCTTGTGACATTGATGAAATGGATGTTTCTCGCTGCCACAATCGTTGCGTTACCTTCAACTTCTCCGTGGCTTGCATCGACCGAGTGGGGAGCTGTGGCATGGACCGAATGGGCGGGAATAGCCTACGTAGTTGCAGCCGGCACGTTCCTTGCCTACATCTGCATTATGATTGGTCAGAAGACGCTTCGTCCTACCGTTGTAGGCATCTACAACTACGTTCAGCCGGTAGTGGCAATGTTCGTAGGTATCAGCCTCGGTCTCGACTCCCTCACACCGATGAAACTCTTCGCCATTGCCCTCATCTTCTCCGGCGTCTACCTCGTCACCATCAGCCGCGCAAAAAGTTAGGGGATGGCGGTCTTGCGACCGTTGATGATGTAGATGCCGGGGGCGGGAATGCGATTCAATTGGCGTCCTTGAAGATCATAGATACCCTTACCGTAGGATTCGCCATTCTGTTCAGCCTCAATTTCAACGAAACCCGACCCATCGCTCTGCACGGAACCGGTAGGGACTATCGTACTCTGGGTCTTCACACTGACCGACAGAGCAGGAATCATCCAGCCCGGTGTGGCATCGTTGTATAGGCTTCCGGTGCGGTCAAAAGTATAATAATAAACGCGCGTTAAACGCCCTGCTTTCGGTCTGTACAAACCGTTGACAATCACTTTCCCTTGCCCTACTGCTATAGGTGCTGTCAGCTCAAGTTTCACGTTCTCAACTAAAAAAGGCTTTTGAATATCACGTTCAGGATTGATGACGTAGGGACGATTAGCATCAATGGAACTTACCGGAGCAAGTTTCACTTCCGTCCCGTCAACACCCACAACAGTCTGCACCCTTGTGCCCGCGCCGAAAACCGAGGCAATCTGCATCTCACTCATAGAGAAAGGGAAACAAACCGATGTCCAATCCCCCGCCGTCATGATTTTGTCAACCGCCACGCACGCATTCTCCTTAACTTCCTTAACCGACACTTCGGAATCTTCGGAGATATAAGTTATATCCTCAAGATCGTAAAGGAACTGCGACAATTCGCTTTTGATTGTTTTCATACCCTCAACATCAGGGTGATTAAGCTGTTTCGACATGTTGCTGAGTTTGAGCAAAGGTATGCCGTAGTGCTCGCAAATCGCCTCCGTAGAATTGTTGATATCCTCACTGAGACCATAGTTAAGCATAAACACGATTGTTGACTTCGGATACTTTTTCTGCAAATAGTCAATCACATAGGCTGTTCCACCTCGATATGTCCGCTTTGCGGCATCAGTGAAATCACTCCATACATACTCCCCGATTGGAGCGTTAAAGGTATTGTCGTTGGTAGCGCCCTCTACGATAATCAGACCTGCCTCGCGGAGATTGCTTACGCGCCCTACGAAAGAGTTTTTAAGATCAGTAGTATTATTCTTACCATAAGTGCACATGGCGCTACCGGAGTAAGAGTTATTTTGCTCCAGACGAATACCGGTTTCATTCTCGAAAAGCTTCCACCATGTCTGCTCCACATCCGTCACATCGGTCTGCGACCGTGGAAAAAAAGGAGTATTCGTTACAGGGTCGTTATAACCCTTGAATGTTGAAAACGAATCTCCAAGCACTGAGAAACTGCCATACTTATCTGCTAACAGTGTGTTGGCACCAGCCGAAAAGGTAACGACGCAACATAGCGCCAGAAAATATATAATTTTTTTCATTGATAAGTCAAAGTTATTTTTTTAAGATTTGCACTCGACGGACCTGTCATGATATTGAATTGACCGGGCTCGCACACAAAGTCAAGATCATAATCATAGAACTTAAGCATATCGCTGTCGATGGTAAACTCAACATTCTGAGATTCTCCGGGAGCAAGCGATATCTTGCGGAAATCTTTCAGTTCCTTCAACGGTCGAGTGGTCGAGCCAACAAGATCCTGAATATAGAGCTGAACAATCTCTTTTCCTTCGCGTTCTCCGGTATTAGTCACGCGAACAAACACCTTGACAGTTTCACCATCACTCATAGTTGATGATGAAAGCACAGGATCTCCATATTCGAAAGTCGTGTAACTTAACCCATAACCGAAGGGATAAAGCGGGTCATTGGGGATATCAGTGTAATTACTGTCATACCGTCGATAGTATTTTCTATATTCCGGTTGGGGACGACCCGTATTTTTCCGGATATAGCTCATCGGCAACTGACCGACATGATACGGGAAAGCAGCTGGAAGTTTGGCTGACGGATTTACCTTTCCTGTGAGCACGTCTGTGACTGCATCTCCCCCTTCGCTCCCCGGGAACCATGCATTCAATATGGCATCTACATTCTCATTTTCCCATGTGAGCACAAGCGGGCGGGCAGTAAAAAGAACCAATACAACCGGTTTACCGGTTGCCACCAGATCTTTCAACAACTGTTTCTGAGGTTCGGGGATAGAGATATCTCCGCGCGAGCCACCCTCGCCCGACATTTTGTAAGGCTCACCCATGGCAGCAATAATCACATCCGATGATCCGGCAAGCTTTAACGCTGCCTCTCTCATCTGCTTTTCCGAGCGTCCATCGCGCCGTAAAATATCTTTATACGACATCTTCTTTTCGAGCACGGAGTCTAAAAGTTGATGGCATCCGGTCTCAAACCGCACGTTGTCACCATATACCTTCTTAAGACCCTCGTAAAGCCCCACACAATGGCGTTTATCATAAGCTACGTTCCACATACCCTTCATTGCCTCTGCATAATCCCCCATCGGACCAATCAGGGCTATCCGGTAGTCCTTGTCGAGAGGAAGAAGATTCCTGTCATTTTTCAGAAGCACCATCGATTCTGCGGCGGCTTCGCGAGTGAACTGACGATTCTCTTTTGTATAGACCTCCCTCTTTTCCCTTTTCGGGTCAAGATAACGATAGGGATCATCGAAAAGTCCGAGTTTATATTTAGCCTCAAGAATCCTGCGGCATGCCGCATCTATCTGGTTCTCGGTAACACTGCCATTGGCAATCGAAGCGGGTAGAGTGGAATTGTAGAGATTGCTGACCATATCCATATCGCAACCGGCATCAAGCGCACGGGCAGCGATGGTGGCGTTGTCTCCAATACCATGATTCCTCATTTCTTCGATACCTGAATAATCAGACACCACGAACCCATTGAATTTCCATTGATTGCGCAATACATCAGTCAGCAGATATTTGTTGGCTGTTGCCGGCACGCCCTCAAACTCGTTGAACGCTGCCATAACGCTTCCAGCTCCGGCTTCGACAGCCTTCTTATATGGCAACATGTATTCGTTGAACATCCGTTGCCTACTCATGTCAACCGTGTTGTAATCACGTCCTGCTTCTACCGCGCCATATAATGCGAAATGCTTTACACATGCCATCAATGTTTTCGGATCGTCAAGGCGTTCACCCTGATACCCTCTCACCATCGCGGCGGCAATCTCTCCTCCGAGCACAGGGTCCTCTCCTGCACCTTCCATGATACGTCCCCAACGAGGGTCATGACATATATCCACCATCGGTGAAAAATCCCAACAGATCCCCATTGCGGTTGCTTCCGATGCTGTTACACGAGCCGTCTTCTCGATCATCGGAATATTCCACGATGATGCCAGAGCCAGAGGCACGGGGAATGTGGTGGCAAGACCATGAATCATGTCCAGACCAAAGATGAGTGGGATTCCAAGGCGCGATTCCTTTACTGCAATATCCTGGAATTTACGCAACTCCTCAACTCCTGTTATGCCGAACACGCCACCAGCCTGCCCCGACCTGATTTTGCCGGCGACATCAAGGCTCTTCTGGTTACCGGTGAGCACACCGGTAACCGGAAGATTAAGCTGTCCTATCTTTTCCTCCAACGTCATGCGCGACATCAGATCCGAGATAAACGTATCCATATCCTTCTCCGACCTTTTTTCTGCCCCACATGGCACTGTCAGAAATGCAGCTCCTGCAATTATAAGATATTTACAAAGATTCCTCATAATCGAATTACCACCCTGGATTTTGCACGAGAGCGGGATTTTGATCCAATTCTACAGAAGGAATGGGCCATAGGTAATCCCGTTCCGTCACTTTGCGCACATAGAGCGTATTCCCCGTGATGTAACGCTCCTCCCTGCCGTTAAGGGTTTCGAGAAGTTTCCAGCGTTTCAAGTCTGAATAGCTATGACCTTCAGCACAAAGTTCCACAGCGCGTTCATGACGTATTCTTTCAAAGACCTCCTCTTTTGAATTAGCCTGAAGCCATGCCGGACCGCTGTTGATACCCGGCATTCCGGAGCGGGCGCGCACTTTGTTTATATATTCCACAGCTTCCGATTGCCGGTTGAGTTCGTTCAGACATTCTGCATGCATAAGGTAAACATCTGCCAGACGGCACAATGGGAAATTGATCGGAGTATGCGAACGATTACTGATCGCGCCATCCATATCGGCTTCCGGCACAAACTTACGCCATAGATAAGCTTCATGATTCTGGTTCACCATAATCATACCATTACCCACAGGCATACCCATTCCGGTTGCCAACACATATTCATTATCATGTGGAGCGCTTTTATACCATCCCTTGTAATGAGTATACGGAAGAATAATCGAAGCAGCCATACGCGGATCGCGTTTTGAATACATTTCGAGGAGTTCATCCTTATGTGCGGTGTATTTTCTTACAGCCGTCTTATTGGAATTTAACGTGGAACAGAACACCTCTCTCTTCTTGGCATTGGATGTGGTGAATCTTGGAAACACTTCCTCCCAATCAAAAGGTCTGCCGTCAGCCCATTCATAGGAATCTACAAAAGATGTTGCCGCCATCACATTGTTCCAGCAAGATCCATAGGTTGAGCGCGTGCCCATATAGAAACACATCGGCATACCGGCTTCCTGTCCCTTTCCGCTAATATTCTGAATAGCAAAAATCATCTCGGAGCTGTCATCCCCTCCGGGAAGGAAAAGCCCAGCATAATCCGGATAAAGCTCATAGAGACCGCTTTTGATCACTTCATCGAAACATTCGGAAGCATCCTTATATCGTCCGGCATATAATAGTGTTTTACCTTTCATCGCCATTGCCGCGCCCCATGTTGCGCGTCCGTGATTTGCCGCATCCCATTGCTTAGGAAGCGCAAGAGCAGCTTCAAAATCCGCAAGGATGAATTTGCGGACCTCATCTTCTGACGCACGCGTTTTCTTCATGTTGGCAAAATCCGTATCAACATCCAACGATTCATCATAGATCGGCACTCCGCCCCAGAAATCAAGCAGATTGAAATAATAGAGACCGCGCAGAAAACGCGCTTCGCATTTATATTGCTGTTTAAGCTCGTCAGACATATCGCATTTGTCAACATTCTGTATCACTCTATTGGCACGGGCGATTCCTTCGTATCTGTTTGTCCAGTTGTTTCTGACCATGTAATTGCCCGATGTTACAATCCCCGTCTGGAAAACCTGAAGCGACTGGTCATCATAGCCGAAGCATATTCCTCCGAGGCCGTCCCAGGCAAAACTGAGACCATAACCATTGGCAGATCTCAACAATGCATAAACCGCCATGGTTGCCTCCTTGGCATGTTCCTCGGTTTTGAAGAATGTTCCGGAACTTAGTTTATCATCCGGATATCTCTCAAGATCATAGCAACTGGAGAACATAAGACAGGATATCACAGTCGCAATAAACATTAATTTTATATTTTTCATTTCGAGTCTTATTAGAATGATACATTGAGACCTATTACAGCCTGACGCATTGTTGGATAGCCCAATCCGGGAACTTCAGGATCGATACCCTTGTAGTTTGTAAAGGTGAAGAAGTTTTCGAGCGATCCATATACCCGTATTTTATCGATTCCCCATTTCGATGTTATCTTGCGAGGAATAGTATATCCAAGCTGGATATTGCGTATCTTCAGATAATCGGTTTTATAGAGATAGAAATCACTTGCCTGTGTGTTTATCTTGTTTTCATAATAAAGCAGACGCGGATAGGTTGCATCGGTTCTCCCTTCATACCAGCGGCCATCGCTTGCCTCTTTACTGATTTGCCATCCATATCTCACAGTCGGAGTGTTGTAACCGTCCTGATTCCAGTAGCGGTGACCTCCGAGAGCGGATTGCATAAGCATTGCGAAGTCAAACCCTCTCCATTCTGCATGGAGATTCAGGCTGAGCAGCCAATTAGGCATAGCACCTCCGGAAACTATATCGCGGTCATCATTATTTATGACACCGTCACCATTGATATCCATGTAAAGGAAATCTCCCTTCTGTGGCGTACCAAATGAGGCAAACGGATTTATCTTGTTGCCGTTAGAATCAAGAGGAGCGTTTTCAATCATGTTATTGACAATAGCAAGGTCCTCGTCGGTCTGGATAATACGGTCAACACGGAGCAGATATTGGGAATTTATCTGATATCCCTCCCATGTTAGATTCGTGCCGGAAATCGACATGCCATCTCTTTCTTTTCCTTTGAATTTTTCCACCCGATTCCTTACATAACCAAGCTGAAACGTCGCGCCATATTTAAAATCATCAATATTGTCGTTCCATGTAATGTCAATATCAAATCCGGTATTTGATACTTCGGCAGCATTTGTTTTCGGAAGCGTTGTTATACCGTGTACGTAAGGCGCAGGGAGGTCAATGAGGATATTTTTGGTTTTCTTGTAATAATATTCGGCACTTGCCGTGAGTCGATTATTAAACAATGTTACGTCCGCTCCAACATTGAATACGCTTGTTGACTCCCATGTTAGATCCGGATTGGCAATAGCGGCAGGCGACAAACCGGCAATCACTTGATTGTTGAGGGAGTATTGTTTATTTTCGGTCACATAAAGCGCAATGGTATCATAGTTTCCGATTGCATTGTTAC
>DAWBVG010000284.1:0-2274 GCA_052279865.1 Muribaculaceae bacterium | reverse complement strand
CGGTGCCGGGCATTTTCTCATATACACCACTTGCCCCCTTGGTTGCCATGACCTCGACCGGATCTACGGAGATATAATTGAATGTGTAATCGCCTGTATAGTAAGAGTAGCGAGAGCCGATGGCAAAGAATTTTCCATCGGTGTTCACACAGTTGTAGGTGGCTGCGTATTCAAGTCTCTGGAAGCATTCCGCATTCGTTTTGCCGTCAATAACGGCCTGACAATCGAAAATCAGCATTGCCGCAGGAATATCATAGTAATCACCGGGTGAATTTATGCATAGGTATTGCCCGCTTTGCGACATTTTTCCGTACAGATTTATGGTGTTGGTCTCCACGTTGCGTTCAACCTTCATTGATGCAGCATCAATCACACTGACAGTTGTCTCATACTCATGGTCTTCCTGAAATGCATATCCGCCGGTATTGGCTACGAAAAGTTTTCCTTTGTATAGTGCTATCCCTTCGGGCTCATAACCTACTTCCACGGCATCCACTACCTTAAAGGTGTTTACATCTATTTTTGCCACATAACCTTTTGTGAAATATTTCATAACGCCATTTACCTTACATTCGTGACCATACGACGATATGTAGACGTATCTGCCGTCGGATGCAAGCTTGCGGTTGTTGGGCACATCCTCGGTGGCGGCAACCGCTTTCCCCTCCGGGGTTATGAATTGCACGATGTTCGACCAGTTGATCGCCATGGCGATAAGGTTGTCGTTCACCTGGATTATATCGTTGGGGGTGTCTCCCAACTTATATCCGTTTATATCGCGAAACCACTGGTTGCTGACTATGCGCCCGTTTTCGAAATAACTGAGTCGTCCGTTGTCCGACTGCCAGTTGCCTTCGTTCAGCAAAATTATTTTTTCCTCCGCGACGGCTGTCAACATCGCGACAAACAGGCATACGATTGTTAATGTAAGTTTCTTCATTTCCGTAACTTATTACCGAGTGAATATGAAAGAGTGAAGTAAAAGGCACGACCGGGCATTGGATAACGCTGTATATGCTCGTACTGTACGTCAAACAGATCATTGATCTCGAGGGATGCCGTGAAATTACGCCAGCGTCCAGTGATTTTCAGGTCGACATTGTCATATGGCTTGAGCACATCTTCCGGGTCTGCATACGACCACATGCGCTCGCCTACATGCAATTCGCTTATTGTCAGGGATAGCCATCTCCATGCCGCAATGGCTGTGATGCCGCAGGAAAATTTCGGAGAATAGCAGATGGGCTTGTTGTATGTGTCCTCGTTTTCGGGATTGGTGCGGTTGAGATCATCCTGCAGCGTGAAGGAGGTAAGCAGCGATAATGTCCACGAGCCTGCCATATACTGCCCCTGGAGGGTAGCGTTCAGGCCTCGGCAAAATGTCTTGCCATAGTTCATCATTGACCAGGTATAGGTACCTTTAAGCGGAAGGCATACAATCCGGTCATCGATATGGTTTATGTAGACATCAGCCTGCGCCTGTGCCATCCAATGGTTGTTGAAGTAGTTGTATTCAAGACCCAAATCCCACTGTTTGGTATATTCCGGCTTAAGATTGCGGTTGCCCGCTTGCGTATAATAAAGGTCATTGAGCGTTGGGGCACGGAAGATACACTTATACCATGCGCGTGCGCTTAACCCGCGCCAATTGTAGCCTATGGTCACCGAAGGTGTCACCTTCTGTAGCGGGTCGGCGGCTCCGACCTTTAGTTTTGTGTGGTCTTTGTAGTGCTGATAGAGCGCAGATGCCGCTAACCTGAATCCTCGCCATTCCGCCATAATGGCGGCAACGGCTTTCTGATCGAGGCGGCGAACGGAGCTGAAACGTTTGAGGTCGGCGTCGAGCCAAGACATTCGTGCGTCATATCCAACGTTGATGCTGAGCCAGTCCCAGGGGCGCACGGCGTATGCAGCAGAAGCAAAAGCATCATTCTGATAATAATGGTTGTCGACCTTAGCCGTGTTTTGATTTTCGGGATAGTTCGTGTTGTAACGCAGATATTCATGTGTGTATTTTGCGTTAACTTTCACGGTATGCATGCGATTGTAAGTGTGGTGCCAGGATACTTGCGCGAATATGTCCTTGTCCCATTCGCGGCCAACATTGGTGTATTTGTCAGACAAACGCCTGACTATGCCACCCGGACATCCGCGTTCCGATACATAACAATACAGATGCGAGGCAAAGCCACCCTTGAAAAGCGCACCTTCTATGCGGAAATATTCTATATCCGAATTTTTGCGTCGTCCCACGGTGTCTTCGAATTCGGATTT
>DAWBVG010000283.1:0-5096 GCA_052279865.1 Muribaculaceae bacterium | reverse complement strand
GCTCTCGTTCGCAGTCTGCACAATCACCGGCATCTTCTTCGGCTGGTATCCCGCCAAGAAAGCCGCCAACCTCGATCCGATAGAGGCGATACGGTATGAATAGGTGTTAGGTGTTAGGCTTTAGGTGTTAGGTGTTAGAGCTAAGCATTAAACATTTAACATTAAAAATTACACATTAAAATTAGGTATCCCCGTGAGGGGAGATTATAAATGGTTGAATCAAGACTATGTAAAGTTAGAATAGTTTGTGTTTGATTTATGTAGAAGAGCCGGCTGCCCGAGAGGGTCGCCGGCTCTGTTTTTTTAATTTATATAATACTTTAACTTCAAATTCATTAAACACTACATCCTAATCACTGTTTAGGAATCAGTCTCTGAGACAGCCAAGCGGTATAACATATACACCGTCATCTCTGCGATAAGCAAATTCACCGCCAGTCAACACCATAAGGAATTGAGGGGCAGGATTCTTAGAGTTATCTATCTTTGCTGCCAAATTTTTAAGATTCTCCGCTCCCTCCTCAATTTCACGGCTACCAAGTTTTACTTCCACTGCCGCCCACCTTCCATCATCAAGAGTTATAATTATGTCGGCTTCAAGATTGCTATTATCATGGTAATGCTTAATCGTACCTCTTAATGGCTCCGTATATACCCTTAAATCGCGTACACACAAAGACTCAAATAAAAATCCAAAGTAATTAAAATCCTCGAGTATACGTTTAGGACTTGCCCCAATTGCCGCGACAGCCAGAGAGGGATCCACAAATTGTCTCTTATCGGAAGTTCGTATACCGGTTTTTGATCTTAAAGATGGCTGCCATGCTTTCACATCTTCAATAATAAAAAGCTTACGCAGTGCTCGAATATATATTTCAAGTGTTTTATCGGATATTGAGGTATCATTGGAGCATACATCCCCCATGATTGTACGATCCGTCGTCATGGTAGAAATATTGCGTGCCAATGATTTAAGCACATTTCTCACTCTGTCCGGATCTTTTTGTGACTTATCTACAGCCGCCGCATCTCTTTCACATACAGCATCAATATAGTCTTTCGCCACATCAAGAGCATCCTCTTTATCCAGTGATAAGGAAGAGGGCCATCCTCCTCTACAAATGGCAAAAGCAAGATCTTCTATTGAGAGATCACTCGTTGACACAACATCGGAAGTTCCATCAAATAGTTCTTTCAGCGAAACAGTGCCATTCGATTCTCCTGACTCATAGAGGCTCATTGGTCTCATCCTCATTCTGGATATTCTACCAGTGCCTGTGTGTTCCATCTTTTCATCAGGAAGAAGATCATCATCTTCGTCTACAACAACACTTCCTGTCAGAATGAACTGTCCCTTCTTAGGGTTTTGATCCACTGCAAAGCGCACAGCATCCCACAGAACCGTAGCGGTCTGCCACTCATCAATAAGTCGCGGCTGCTCACCCTTCAGTAGATATGAAGGTGAGGTTTGTGCCATTTTCAAATACGACAACCTTTTATCTGGATCCTGTAAATAAATAACACTATTTGCGGCATTAAGTGCAGTCCACGTTTTCCCACACCATTTAGGACCCGTGATAAGTACAGCCCCGGAAGTTCTTAATTTCTTTTGTAGAGTATAGTCTGCTATTCTCGGAATATAATGATCATTCTGCATATGGTGATTTTTGTACAAAAATAATAATTTTCAATGAAATAAGCAAGCTACTCCGAACTTTTTGACCATTTCACTCCGAACTTTTCGACCACTTCACTCCGAACTTTTCGACCACTTCACTCCGAACTTTGTACCGGACCTAAAAAGTAGAAATTGTTATTTCCTGCCTGTTTTAAGCTATTTCTCTTTCATTGGTCGCACAGTTTGCAAATAGTTCTCTCCCACGTTTGTCTCTCTGTTTGCGGAGATATCAATGTCGGAACCCAAAGGAGTAAAAAAATTATAGTTCTCGTCAGGTCTGATTCTAAAAAGATATGGACCTCCGTTCGGACCGACACTCGTCAGATTAGTCATTGCGGAAACTTCTCCTGAATAAATTTGCGACCAGGTAGTAGAATTATTTCCATTAAGAGTATAAGGGAAATAAACAATGGATGAATCTGCCTGATCGTCATTGCAATAAAGACCTATCGAACAAGGGTCTTTCTGCTCAGGAATCCCCTTGGCCGATGCGTGGGAAACAAGACCCCACCAAAGATCATTCGGAGGTACGCAGAAACCTACAGGACATGGATCATAGATGGTCTTTACGGCATATTGATTTTCACTATCGAGTCTGCTATAATTGTTTGTCCACAAATTCACGTATCTGTCGTATATATAATAATTTTTGGAATTCGAATTCACATCTTTATAATGATACCATGAATTATACGCCCCCGATAGGCGGAAAGAAATAGTGGGCATTCTTATGGAGGATCCGATTGTATTACCACTTACCACGTTCAATGCAAAGGGTTTGTCGCAGGAATATTGCGTACCCTTCTTATGGAGCATCGAGTTAGTTGCACCCGAAAGATAACTCATTGAGGACGGCTCCGTATAATAATATATAAGAGGATCCTTGCGACCCCAATTGTAATACATTGATCTGCCATGCTTTTCTTTACCGGATCGTTGCTCAATCTCAGCACTGTATGAAGTGCCCGATCCTGTCTGGGTGAATATCATCTTGAGCTTGCGCACGTCGCCTGAATATTCATATGTTTTTCCACACCAGCCGAGATTCTCCTTCATAAGGTAGTAAGTGCCGTTACTTTTACCTTTCACGGTGACACAACCATCGTCCGAATATGGATCGTATCCCGTAACCCATATGTGCCAGCTCCACATCACGGTTCCGCTGCTATTCCTTACAGCCACTACCGCATTCCCCTGGCTTATATTTGAAGACAGAACAGTGAACAGAAGCGAACGGCTATCTTCCGAGAGTTTGACATCGGTTATCAGGTTTTCCACGTCCTGCCAGAGCAACACCGCATCCGCAGGTATACAACCATCGTTCTCGTAAATATACGGACTCGTTATCTCCCTATCAAGATGATTCAGGAACACCTTCAGGACTTTTTCACTGTTATTATAATTTACATTACACTTGTAGGCCGTCTCATTGTTCGTGCCGTTCTTTACTGCGTTGCCGTAAACTAAAGGGAGTGAATAATTACCCGGAGCGTTTACAACATAGCAGTTGGCGGTATTCTCCACGGTCACCGCTCCTACAGAATTTGAAAGATTGAAGGGAGAATCGGAAGATCCCCTGAATGACGCGATCCTGAGCTTATCATCGTATGGGTTCGATACATTTGATTCTGTCATTGAGGCAATATTCATTTCCAAGCCATCATTGCCTTCGCTCGGACGCACAGCGGATGTAACCCACGCGGGCCGGGAAATTGTGTTTCCTTCATCATCCACATACCTTACGGTCCAATCGTTTTTCAAGCCATTCTTGTTATCTCCATAGTAAAGCCGAGATAAAATATTAACTTTGTATTTTCCTCCGCTACCTCCGATAGTCTTAGTGATGCCAATTACATTAAAATCTCTTCTCAGGCTGGATGTTGAAAGTGTAAAGGTTACGGTTTTACCCATTGGCAACTCCATGCCTTCAAGATCAGCTGCATATTCTATTCCTTCGTTTACACCATAGGGACGATAGACAACTCTGAATTTTGCACCTTCGGGAAGAGTCTGAGGAATCGCCATCATGGTGGAGGAGCCTCCGACAATCTGCGAGTTTCCGGAAAAATACTGCTTCGGCGAAAACTCTGTATTCATCGGTATGGAATGTTCGGTCCATTCGTCCGAACCTATATGGTGGGAAGCCAAGGTATAATATTTTTCAAAAGCGATCTCGTCGATTCTGCTTCTTGCAAAATCCGGTGCCGTGACAAATTTTACAGCAGTCAAAGCATGATAGAAATGCATGCCGACCGGCTGACTCTCTCCCTCTCCGGTATACTGAATTTCTGCGGATGCAAGCAACAGGTCTTTCTGATCATTTGTATTGGCGGGCATCCGGTATATTATTTCAGGCACACCAGTTCTCTCCGCACCATCAGAAGGAATCACCAAACCTCTTATGTTATTATCTATTACCGACTGAAAATCAAAATCTCCGACTGTCGGTTTACAATATGGAGCATAGGCATAAAATTTAAACACATGTTTGTTTTTAGGCCATAGATATGAACTTTCCCAGCCCGAAGAAGACGTTATTTCTTCGTCATAAAAGAAATTGGGCTTAAAACTTTCCGGATTAAACGCCTCCCCGCAGTCACCTGCCATAAGTCCGAAAGAATCATAAAATGATTCCGTAGAGACAGGCTCGCCGCGTGTTAGATTCTCGTGACCTCCGGCATTTTCATGACAGATTTCATTGCTGACCGTGACATGTAAAAACAAAGAGTCTGTTGCATCTCCCTCCGCCTGAAGCTTTAATACCCCAATATATTCTTCGGCGACGTCTGAAGAAAGAGATTCTGCACCGTATTCAGCAGAGGCGCGCGTGTTCCACCCTTCATCTACCGACACTTTGAAGCTTATCCTTTCGCTTCTCTCCGTAAAATACGAAAGAGTCTCCTCCCTGCACGCGGCAAGGAGGAGAACAACAATCTGACATATTGAAATATACCTGATATTTATTCTTTTCAACATGATTCACCTGATTGAAAACAAGAGAGTCATTAGTTACATAGATATGTTTTCAGGAGATTCAACCCAGGGCGATACCGTTACCGTAAATTTGATGGGTTCACCTGTTGTTGTCTCACCCGGCTTTGGAGTATCAGGATCAGAAGGATCGACTTCAGGAATATTCGGGTCATCTTCATCACCATCTTCAGAAGGAGCTACAAAACCGAAACCATTGGTGAAATCAAGTGTGTACACGTATTTATTGCCGGCAACCCAATCTGTGCTGACGGGAATTGCAACCCACGCATAACTTGGATCAGATTCGTTATGACCCTCCTTGGTACTCGCTTTAACGGGATATACCGGAGCTCCAGCCTTAGTTGTCACATTTACAAGTACAGCCAGATAGGCACCTTTCTGAGCGTTCTCCTTATCAGATTCCGTATTCCAGGCGGTAAGGGTT
>DAWBVG010000282.1:0-3816 GCA_052279865.1 Muribaculaceae bacterium | reverse complement strand
GGGCTCGGAGATGTGTATAATAGACAGGAGTACCACAGTCAGATTCGGATTAACTTCCGCGATTCTGTTTATGAGAATTTCCTGAAATTCAGGAATGGCGAATGTGCGGTCGAAACCCTCTCCCTCAATATTGCTGTTGAAGCCTGTGCAATACACCACGTTATCGGCGCGGCGAAGTTCCTTTTCGAGTAATTCCTCGTCAAGCACGCCCAAGTTGCAGAAGATATTTGCTGAAGAGATATTGTCAAAGTAATCCACACGAATATCGTAATCTACACCTTTGGTTACAGGAAATTCGATTTCTTTTGTAGACATGGAATGATTCCCCCAATCAGCAGCCACAGTCTTACCGTTGATGATGACTCTGTAGCCATCATCACCACCGATGCGGATTTTTACGACCTCATTTTTCTTGGGGGTGTAGACACCGCTCCAGCTCACTGAGAAATGATCTTCCGGGAAACCGGGTAACGGAACACCTGTGTGCCACAGGAAATTGATGACGGAATCAGTTCTGACAACATCCGGAGTCCCTTCCATTTTCTGGTTTTTGTAATACCTGCCGATGAAACCATGCTGAGAACGGGTGGAATCTGTGAAAACTTCCTTGGTAATGTCATAGTAGAGTTTATTCTCTGGTATAACTACAGTGTTCTTTCTCATTTTTTTGAGAGCTCGCGATACTGGCTGCACCGAGAACGGTGACACAGAACCGCTGCCACCTCCCGACATGATAGTGTCGCAATTCGGTCCTAACACCAGAGTGCGCCCTTTGAGAGGAAGAAGATTCCCCTCGTTTTTCAAAAGCACTATTCCTTCGCGTGCCACTTCGAGAGCCGTCTGACGTGATTTGTTATAGTCGAGAGGAATGTCCGATATTTTCTGAACGCGGTCAAGAAGTCCGAATGCGGCAAATGTGGAGAGGAGATGCTCAACCTTCTGGTCTATCAATTTTTCTGAAATCCTGCCATTGGCAAGAGCATCTTTGATCTTCTCTTTGGTGAAGAAAACAGGCTTGGGCATTTCCAGGTCAAGACCCGAGGATGCGGCGTTTACTGTGGAATATACTGATGTCCAGTCGCTCATCAATATACCGTTGAATCCCCATAGGTCACGCAATACGTCGGTGTTGAGCCAACGGTTTTGCGTAGCATGTACACCGTTGAGGAGGTTGTAACTGTTCATCACTGCACCGACTTCAGCCACCTGTATGGCTTTGCGGAAAGCCGGGAAATAGATCTCATGAAGCGTGCGCTCGTCGATATCGCTGCTCACATGGTGACGGCTCCATTCCTGATTGTTACCGGCAAAATGTTTCACAGTGGCGATAACGCCTTTCGACTGTACACCCTTGATATAATTCACAGCCATTTCAGAAGCGAGGTATGGATCTTCGCCCATATATTCATAGTTTCTGCCGCAAAGAGGGGAGCGGTAGATATTCACACCCGGACCAAGGAGTATTCCCACGCCACGTGCGCGTGCATCGTCACCGAGACTTTCGCCATAGCGGTTCACGATGTCGCGGTTCCAGGTGGCAGCCGCCAGTATTCCGGCAGGGAAGAGAGTGCTGTGAGGCGCATGGTGACGCAACCCTTGGGGCCCGTCAGCAAGTCTGATTTCAGGAATTCCAAGGCGTTCGATAGCCCATAGCGAGAAAGAGGTTTTTCCTGCAAGTGCTGCTATTTTTTCATCAAGCGTCATCTGCTCCACGAGCTTGCGGGCACGTTCGCGATGCTGGTCGGTAATTTCTACCGCGCTTGCCGATATTGAGGCGAAGGCAAGCAAAGACGCCATAAGAATTCTGAATTTCATTAGTCGGTAAGGTTAAGAGTCAATTTCTTTCCGTTGATGATTACATTGTATTCTCCGTTTTCGAGGAAACGTTTCCCGTCTGCATTGACAAAGCTTAGATCACGCCAGGGATCGATCTGAAATTCCATCATCACCGTCTCTCCCGGTTTGATGGTTTTCTTTTCGAAATGTTTCAGCTCTTTTACCGGACGCGTAATGGAGCAATATGGGTCGGATATGAACCATAGTGCTGTCTCAGCACCTTCCACTTTTCCGGTGTTGGTGACAGGCACAGATACTTTTATCTTGTCTTTGCGTTTGAAATCCCGTTTGTCAGCCACCGGTTCGCCATATTCGAAAGTTGTGTAGCTCAGACCATATCCGAATTCATACATCGGATTGCTCGTGATGTCCTGATAGAATCCCTGATGGCCTCTGCCACTTTTGCGGCGGTTGTAATAGATAGGAATCTGTCCTGTAGAGTATGGGAATGTGATGGCGAGTTTGCCGGAAGGGTTGATTCTTCCCGAAAGTATTCCTGCCATAGCCTCTCCACCACGGATGCCCGGTTGCCATATCTCAAGGATAGCGTTGGCAAGGGGTTCAAGTCTGTTAAGCTCGAGAGGTCTGCCGTTGGCAAGCACAAGCACTACCGGTTTGCCGGCACGTGCTATCTCAGCAGCCAATTCTTCCTGGATTGAAGGTAGGGCAATCGAAGAACGGGAAGCATTCTCTCCACTCCATTTCAGGTTCTCACCAAGACACAGCACCACTACGTCAGCCCATTTGGCGGTATCGAACGCCTCCTTGAAACCGGAACGGTCAGTGCCGTCGCGACGGCATCCTTCAGCATATCTGATCTCCGAATCCTTGCCGAATTCATCATTTATTCCTTGCCAGAGTGTTACCACATCCTCCGGCTTGCCATGTCCGAGCCAGTTGCCGAGCAGATCCCATCCATTTTTAGCCAACGGACCAATCACCGCAATCCTCTTTTTATCTTTCAGGGGGAGTGTAAGGGTCGAGTCATTTTTCAGGAGCACCATTGATTGCGCAGCCAGGTCAGCAGCAACTTTCAGATCAGCAGGGCGCAGGAATCTGTCAGGCACATCGGGAGTGTAAGGATTGTCGAAAAGTCCGAGAAGCATTTTTACTCGCAGCACTCTTCTCACCGCTTCGTCAATAGTCTGTTGCGACACTTTCCCCTCCTTCACAAGTTCGGCAAGATGACGGTCATATGCATGACTCATCATATCCATTTCAAGACCCGCATTCAGCGCATACATTGCGGCATCTTTCTTATTTGCCGCCAATCCTTGGTTCTTAAGCTGCTCGATGGCACCCCAGTCGCTGACTATGAAACCTGTGTGCTTCCATCTATTCTTGAGGATTTCCGTCATCGTGTAGCGGTTTGCAGATCCCGGAACGCCGCTTATATCGTTGAAAGAACTCATAAGAGTCAAGGCTCCAGCTTTCACTCCTGCCTCGTAAGGTGGAAGATAGGTATCCCAAAGGGTCTGAGGTGATACCTCCGTATACACATAGTCGCGTCCCGCCTCTGAAGCTCCGTAGCCCACATAATGCTTCAGACAGGCGGCAACAGATGTGGAATCTGAAAGATTCTTTCCCTGATACCCCTTCACAGAGGCGGCGCAGTAGACGGAATTGAGATAAGGATCCTCACCGTAACCTTCAGCCACACGTCCCCAACGGGGATCACGGGCAACATCAATCATGGGAGAGAATGTCCAGTCAACTCCCGACATCCTTGACTCGCGTGCCGACACGGCACACGCCTTCTTTACCAAAGCCGGATTCCAGGAACAAGCCTGAGCGAGAGATATTGGATAGACAGTGCGGAAGCCGTGGATGGCATCATAACCGAAAATCACCGGTATGCCCAGACGTGATTCCTCCATTGCGCGTCGCTGCATGGCGTTGCGTAGTTTAGGATCCGTATCGAAATATATAAGTGAGCCTATTTCCGCGGGTATGTTCACAACCTCTTCACCCACGTTATTC
>DAWBVG010000281.1:0-1961 GCA_052279865.1 Muribaculaceae bacterium | reverse complement strand
ATCCTCGCTAAAAGAGCCTTCGATCGCCCAGTCATGAGGGAGATCGAGCTTTCTCCAGCCAGAATCATCATAATCCACGGCGGCATAGTTCACGGCATCTCCCGAAGATTGGAGATGAAAACTCCAATCGTCATTAAACGACACCCTGTCGTTTAAATTATTACTGATTCCCGAAGTGCAAGCTCCGAGAACCAGTAATAACGTAGATAGTATAGCGTATTTTTTCACGGCGATTTAAAGTTTGATATTTACAGACTTACCGGTGTATCTCACCTTCTTGCCCTTTGTGAGATAAGCATCTTTCACAGGATGTGAGCCATCAATCAAAACGATGTTGAAATCACGTTTCTCCTTCATCCCATTAAATGATCCCTTACGCTTACCTATTGTAAGAGTGCGGGTCTTGTCGTTGTAAGTTAATGGTATATCGGTATATTCACCTTTCTCATAATTATAGTTGCTTCCCTCATCCTCATAAAGGTTGAAACTGCCGTCTTTTCCGGCATAAACGAGAATGGTCACAGGCTCATCGGAGGGTTGCGAAGCATACTGGATCTCGCCACCCATCGGCACTATTGAACCGCCACGCACAAACAGCGGTATGCGTTCGTAAGGCGCATCCACATTCTTTGTCTGACCGCCGCGAACAACCTGTCCGGTATAGAAATCATACCATACCTCATTCTCCGGGAAATAGACATCCCGACTTCTGGCTCCATATTTATAGACCGGAGTCACAAGGAATGCCGTTCCGAACATGTACTGATCTTTCAGATTACGGGTATTCATGTCTTTGGTGAAATCCATCACCATTGGACGCATTATCGTATAGTCATCAAAATAGGTTTTGCCTGCGAGAGAATAGATATAAGGCATCATGCGATAACGCAGTTTGGTATAGTCCACTATCGACTTGTAGGCGGGATGGTTCTCAGGCGCAATATTGTAGACCTCGCGGAAGGGCCACTGACCGTGAGCCCGGAAGAGAGGTGCGAACGCACCGAACTGATACCAGCGTGTATTAAGTTCACGCCATTCTTTCAGGTCTTCATTCTCCTCTGCTGTCTCATCAAATTTCTTTTGTGCGTCAACATAGCGGTCTTCCACACAGAATCCACCGATATCCATTGTCCAATAAGGGATACCGCTGACAGCGAAGTTAAGTCCCGCCGCAATCTGAGCTTCCATATCTTCCCAACGGGTGGCGATATCTCCGCTCCATGTAGCAGTAGAATATCTCTGTAGGCCCGAGAATCCGGAACGAGTAAGCAGGAACACCCGCTTGTTAGGCTCCACGCCGCGCTGCCCGTCATAAATCGCCTCCGCGTTCATCAGAGCATAGGCATTGAAATACTTCGTGGAAGGTCCCAATGCGGTTGGAGTTGTAAGATCTTTACGATACTGAATATCGGTGCAATCTCGGATATTCGGTTCGCTGGCATCCATCCACCATGCGTCAATTCCCAAGGGCATGTAATGATCGTTCATCTGCTTCCAGAACAATTTACGGGCACCGGGGTCGTAGGCATCATAGAATGAACCGAGGTATCCCGGACCGACCCAGTCCTTGATACTGTCACGAATGGCGCCCTGATACATCCATCCGTTGCGGTCGAATTCCTTGAAATGTTCTGTCGATGCATAGAATTTGGGCCATACCGACACCATGACATGGGCATTCATGTCGTGAATTGAATCAACCATCTGCTTTGGCTGCGGAAAACGGACAGGATCAAACTCATGGCTTCCCCATGCGTTTTCCCGCCAATGAAGCCAGTCGATCACAATGTTATCAAGGGGGATATTGCGGCGGCGGAACTCCGCGACCGTAGAAAGCACTTCATCCTGAGTGTTGTATTTCTCGCGGCTCTGCCAATAACCCATCGCCCATTTGGGCATGATGGGAGATTTCCCCGTCAGGGTGCGGTATCCCGCGATAACATCATCCATATTGTCGCCGT
>DAWBVG010000280.1:0-1965 GCA_052279865.1 Muribaculaceae bacterium | reverse complement strand
GAATCCGCCACGCTCCATAAGCACTTTCGTGCTCAGAAAAGAAGTCGCCCAGAATGTCACCGTGATCAAAGCGCCGATATGAGCCAAAAGCACCATATAGCGGGAGCCTATGCTTTTATAAAACCTCATTGTTGTGTTCCTATGGTATATCCGAAACGGTAAATCGTTTCTTTATTTATTGCAAAGTTATTAAAAATTGTTCAATTATTAAAAAAAGATGTTTCTAAGCATAAATATTAATTGGAGGGAAAATTAGAACACCACTAACATGAATGCGTGGCTGCAGTTGCAAGCAACAGCAGCTACGATTTGTCGCTCACACAAATACCCCGCATCGACTGATTCGTTTCCTATGGAAACTCCAGGTCGATACGGGGTTATTACCATATGCCCCGTTCAGGGGCAAACGCCATATTATACCTCTACAAATTCATCTTTCCCGACTCCACAGATGGGACATACCCAATCATCCGGAAGATCTTCAAATGCGGTTCCGGGTGCTATTCCTCCATCAGGATCACCAACTGCAGGATCATAAATCCAATCACATACCTCACATCTATATTTTTTCATATCCTATAATGTTAATGTATTAATATTGTTTTCATGAATAAAACATGCGGATATTAATAATGGTTCAAAAAAAGTGGCATATGGTATTTGTTTTTTTGAACTCGGCTGATTAAATTTGCAATTGGAATGAAAAAGAATAATGTTGACGAGTCGCGACGCGACCATCTCAAGGAAACCTTCGCAGCCTACATCAAATCAAAGAAGATGAGGCAGACTCCGGAACGCTTTGCAATTCTTGACAAAGCTCTGGAGCAAAAGGTGCATTTCGACATCGATGAGCTTTATCAAGACATCGAAGCCGATTATCATGTATCAAGATCCACAGTATACAACACTGTGGAACTTCTTTGTGAATGCAATATCCTGAGGAAACATTACCTTAACGAGACTCAGGCTGTATACGAATTTGCAGACGACATGCATCTTCATCTGATTTGTCTGAAATGCGGATCTGTTAAAGAAGTGCACGACGAAAAGGCTGGAGCATACCTCGCTTCATTAAAATTCCGAGGTTTTCATCCTACCTCCTCTTCCACCAATATATACGGGATATGCTCTTCTTGCGCGCGCAAGCGAAAAAAGCAGTAAGCCGCAATATTCCCATAGCTGTTAGAAACAAATCTTAATCATTATATATTAACCTTTAATACCTTATTGATACCATGGCAAGAATCAAACCTTTCAAGGGCGTTCGTCCACCCAAACAATTCGTAGAAGAGGTGGCATCTCGCCCCTACGATGTCCTCAACAGCGAAGAGGCTCGCAAAGAAGCTGAAGGCAACGAAAAGAGCCTTTATCATATCATTAAGCCAGAGATTGATTTCGAAATTGGCTTCGATGAGCATGATCCGGCTGTTTACGACAAGGCTGTAGAGAATTTCAAAAAATTCCAAAATAACGGATGGCTTGTGCAAGACGATAAAGAGAATTACTATATCTATGCCCAGACCATGAACGGACGTACTCAATATGGCTTTGTTGTCGGAGCCTGGGTGCCCGACTATATGGAAGGAAGAATAAAAAAACATGAGCTCACGCGCCGCGACAAAGAGGAAGACAGGATGAAACATGTGAGATGCAACAATGCCAACATCGAACCCGTCTTCTTCGCATTCCCCGACAACGAAGCCCTTGAAAACATAATTCGTGATGTAACGGCAAACACTCCGGAATATGATTTCGTAGCACCAGATGGTTTTGGTCATACGCTCTGGGTGATTGATAATCCGAAGACCATCGACACCATCACAGAAGAATTCGCAAAAATACCGAATCTATACATAGCAGACGGTCATCATCGTTCAGCTGCCGCCGCACTCGTCGGAGCAGAAAAAGCCGCTGCCAATCCAAACCATACCGGAGAAGAGGAATACAATTATTTCATGGCGGTTG
>DAWBVG010000279.1:0-5733 GCA_052279865.1 Muribaculaceae bacterium | reverse complement strand
CCGATGGTTATTTTTGAAAAGTTACTCTTTATCTTGTTTTCTTTTCTAAAGGCCATATTATTTATTTATAAAGAGTTATCAATAGATAAAGTAGACGGGCCGTAGCCCACCTACTTCTTTATTGTTATTGAATTAATCCAGAGTGAAACTCAAACCAAGTCCTCTCAACTCGTGCAATAATACATTCAGAGATTCAGGGATACCCGGCTGTGGCATCGGATCACCCTTCACGATCGCCTCATAAGCCTTCGAACGTCCTACAACGTCATCAGACTTAATCGTAAGAATTTCCTGAAGAACATGAGCGGCACCGAAGGCTTCCAGTGCCCAAACCTCCATCTCTCCGAAACGCTGACCACCGAACTGAGCTTTACCTCCAAGAGGCTGCTGAGTGATGAGTGAGTACGGACCGATCGAACGTGCATGCATCTTGTCTTCAACCATGTGACCCAGCTTAAGCATGTAGATGACACCTACCGTAGCAGGCTGGTCAAAGCGGTCGCCTGTTCCTCCATCGTAGAGATATGTCTTACCATAGCGGGGAAGACCAGCTTTGTCTGTCCATTCGTTAAGATCATCAAGGGAAGCACCATCGAAGATAGGTGTAGCAAATTTCTCGCCAAGTTCGCGACCAGCCCAACCGAGCACAGTCTCGAAGATCTGACCGAGGTTCATACGGGAAGGCACACCAAGCGGATTAAGCACAATATCAACAGGAGTTCCATCTTCGAGGAACGGCATATCCTCCTGGCGCACAACGCGCGATACGATACCCTTGTTACCATGGCGACCTGCCATCTTGTCACCCACACCGATCTTACGCTTCTTGGCAATATATACTTTCGCCATCTGCATGATGCCGGAAGGAAGTTCATCACCGATGGTGATATCGAATTTCTTGCGGCGAAGCTCACTGTCGATCTCCTTAGACTTGCGGAGATAATTGGTGATAAGTTTTGCAATCATGCCATCAATGCGAGCATCACCGGTCCAATTGCTGAGGTTCACAGTCTCATAATCGATAGCGCCGAATGTTACGTCATCGAATTTCTGACCCACCGGAACAACATCTACACCGATGAAATCTTTCACACCCTGTGAAGTCTGTCCCTTAAGTAGAGTCTGCATCTTCGACACCATAATCTGACGAAGCTCTGACTGCTTCTCCTCGTATTCTTCATCAAGAAGAGGAAGCTGCGCGTTGGCGCTGTTCTTATTGCTCTTCTTCTTGACAGCCTTGGAGAAGAGGTTGGTTCCGATAACCACACCCTTGAGCGAAGGAGAAGCCTTGAGAGAAGCATCCTTCACATCGCCGGCTTTGTCACCGAAGATCGCGCGGAGAAGTTTTTCCTCCGGAGTCGGATCGCTTTCTCCCTTAGGAGTGATCTTACCGATCATGATATCACCGGGGACAACATGTGCTCCCACACGGATGATACCACGCTCGTCGAGATCCTTGGTTGCATCCTCGCTTACATTCGGAATATCGGATGTGAGTTCCTCCATACCGCGCTTGGTCTCACGCACGTCGAGAGTATATTCGTCAACGTGAACTGAAGTAAGAATATCCTCGCGAACCATGCGCTCGTTAAGCACGATTGCATCCTCGTAGTTGTAACCTTTCCAGGGCATGAACGCCACCTTAAGGTTGCGACCGAGGGCGAGTTCACCTTTCTCAGTAGAATAACCCTCTGTCAGGATATCTCCTTTCTCTACGCGCTGACCCTTGTTGCAGATCGGACGGAGGTCGATGGTTGTTCCCTGGTTTGTGCGACGGAACTTCGGAATCTTATATTCTTTCACAGATGATTCGAATTCTACGAACTCCTCATCATCAGTGCGGTCGTAGTTAATACGGATCACTCTTGCATCCACGTATTCGATCACACCTGAGCCCTCAGCTGTGATCTGAGTGCGTGAATCCTTGATAAGCTGACCTTCGATACCTGTGCCGACGATAGGAGCCTCGCTGCGAAGCAGAGGCACTGCCTGGCGCATCATGTTAGATCCCATCAACGCACGGTTAGCATCGTCATGCTCAAGGAACGGGATAAGTGAAGCCGCAATTGACGCAATCTGAATCGGTGCCACATCCATAAGCTGAAGCTCTTCGGGAGCAACAATCGGGAAGTCGGCGTCAAGACGCGCCTTAACTTTGGGATTGATGAATGAACCGTCATCGTTAACGGGCGCATTACCCTGAGCGATGGTCTGACCTTCCTCAATCTCAGCGGTGAGGTAAACAACCTCATCGTTATTCAGATTGACCTTACCGTCGGTAACCTTTCTATAAGGAGTCTCGATAAAGCCAAGGTTATTGATCTTTGCATATACACAAAGCGAAGAAATAAGACCAATGTTAGGACCCTCAGGAGTCTCGATCGGACAAAGGCGACCATAGTGTGTATAGTGCACGTCTCGAACCTCGAAACCTGCGCGTTCACGCGAAAGACCGCCGGGACCAAGTGCCGACATACGGCGCTTGTGGGTAATCTCAGCCAGAGGGTTGGTCTGGTCCATGAACTGCGAAAGGGCGTTTGTTCCGAAGAATGTATTTATCACAGCCGAGATTGTCTTGGCGTTGATAAGGTCTGTCGGAGTGAACACCTCATTATCGCGTACATTCATTTTCTCACGGATGGAGCGGGATATACGCGCCAATCCGACACCGAACTGATTGTAAAGCTGCTCACCGACAGTGCGTACACGACGGTTGCTGAGGTGGTCGATATCATCGACATCACTCTTGGCATTGATCAGCTCAATAAGATATTTGATGATGGCTATGATGTCCTCACGTGTGAGAACCTTCACATCCATCGGAGTGTCAAGTTCAAGTTTCTTGTTGATACGATAGCGTCCCACCTCACCGAGGTCATAACGCTTCTCGCTGAAGAAAAGATTCTGGATAACCTCGCGTGCAGATGCATCATCCGGTGGCTCTGCGTTGCGCAGCTGACGGTAGATATATTGCACAGCCTCTTTCTCGGAGTTAGAGGTATCCTTCTGGAGAGTATTGAAGATAATGCTATAGTCAACGGCATTCACATTCTCCTTTTCGAGAAGGATAGTTTTGACACCGCTCTCCATGATAGCATCGATCACATCCTCTGTGATCTCGCTTCCACGATCCACAACCACTGTGTTGCGCTCGATAGAAACAACCTCACCTGTATCCTCATCAACGAAGTCTTCAACCCAGCTGTTGAGAACACGTGCGGCAAGTTTTCTGCCAACTGAATTCTTCAGATTGGTTCTTGTTACCTTTATCTCTTCAGCCAAGTCAAAAATCTGGATGATATCCTTATCGCTCTCAAGACCTATTGCACGCAACAATGTTGTGACCGGAAGTTTCTTCTTGCGGTCAATATAGGCATACATCACGTTGTTGATGTCGGTTGCAAACTCTATCCAGCTGCCACGGAAAGGAATGATTCGGGCAGAATAAAGTTTTGTGCCGTTGGCATGAGTGCTCTGACCGAAAAATACGCCCGGCGAACGATGAAGCTGCGATACGACAACGCGCTCGGCACCATTTATGATGAACGTGCCCTGCTCCGTCATATAAGGGATCGGACCAAGATAAACATCCTGGATCGTTGTTGCAAAATCCTCATGATCCGGATCAGTGCAATAAAGCTTGAGCTTCGCCTTGAGGGGCACACTATATGTGAGGCCACGCTCGAGACACTCCTCTATCGAGTAGCGCGGAGGATCGATATAATAATCGAGAAACTCCAGCACGAAGTTGTTTCGGGTGTCGGCAATAGGGAAGTTCTCTGCAAACACTTTGTAGAGCCCCTGGTCTTTTCTCATCTCAGGGGGAGTGTCGAGCTGCAGAAAATCCTTAAACGATTTCAACTGCACTTCCAGAAAATCTGGAAAAGGCAGAGGATTCTTTATCGACGCGAAATTAACGCGCGGTTTTTCGGTAAGTTTTACTGACATTGGTAATAAGTTAATAAAGGACTTTAGTCGTACGGCTCCAGAAGAACCCATCGACGTGTTTGGGAGAAAGGTTGATACACGAATAAATAGGTTAAGAACGCTCCCTATGAGCGTTCTTAACCTACTTTCAGATTAAGTCGATTATTATTTGAGTTCAACTTCAGCGCCGGCCTCTTCGAGTTGTTTCTTAAGACCTTCAGCCTCAGCTTTGGGAAGACCCTCCTTGATAGTGTTAGGAGCACCGTCTACCAATTCCTTAGCCTCTTTCAGACCAAGACCTGTGAGCTCTTTCACGAGCTTAACAACTGCGAGCTTGCTTGCGCCGGCAGCCTTCAGAACTACGTCGAAGTTTGTCTTCTCCTCCTCAGCGGGTGCACCGGCTGCAGGACCAGCTGCAACTGCCACAGCAGCAGCGGCGGGTTCGATACCATACTCTTCCTTGAGGATTGTAGCGAGTTCGTTAACTTCTTTTACAGAAAGGTTAACCAATTGTTCTGCAAATGCTTTCAAATCTGCCATTGTAGTATTTATTTTTTATTATTTTTACGTGTGGATGATTATTTGTTGGAAAGAGTTTCCAGAATGCCGTGAAGCTTGTTGGCACCGCTCTGGAGAGCGCTGATAACATTCTTGGCAGGTGACTGGAGCAAGCCGATAACGTCGCCGATAAGCTCGTTTTTGCTCTTGATATTGGCAAGGGTTTCCAACGATTCCTCACCAACATATACAGTTTCCTCTACGAAGGCTCCCTTAAGCATGGGAAGCGTATCGTTTTTGTCACGGAACTTCTTGATGAGCTTTGCAGGTGCATTACCTGTGTTGCAGAGCATCAAGGTTGTTTCGCCATGGAGAAGGTCATAGAGTCCGGAGTAATCTACTTCGCTTGCCTCAAAAGCAGCCTTAAGAAGGGTGTTCTTTACGCAAAGCATTTTGATGTCTTCACCGAAACATGCACGACGGAGCGCACTTGTTTTCTCGGCGTTAAGTCCGGAGGTCTGAGTCAGATAAACGCAGCTGTAGTTTTTCAGCTGATCGCCTATGTTTGCAATTATAATAGCTTTATCTTCCTTTTTCATTTTCGTCTTCGTTTAAAGATTATTCAGCCACTGACTTGGTCTCAACTTTGATGCCGGGACCCATTGTGCTCGAAAGATAAATGCTCTTGATATATGTACCTTTAGAGGTGGCGGGTTTCAACTTCACGAGTGTGTTGATAAACTCTTTTGCATTATCGCGCATCTGCTCGGCTGTGAAGCTCACCTTACCGATTGAAGCGTGAACGATACCTGTTTTGTCAACCTTAAAGTCGATCTTACCCTGTTTTACCTCTTTAACGGCTTTTGCAACATCCATGGTTACCGTACCACTCTTCGGGTTAGGCATAAGACCGCGAGGACCGAGAATACGACCCAACGGACCGAGTTTACCCATTACCGAAGGCTGAGTGATGATAACGTCAACGTCTGTCCAACCTTCTTTGATTTTCTGGAGATACTCATCGAGGCCTACATAGTCGGCACCGGCTTCCTTGGCTGCCGCTTCAGCGTCGGGACCGCACAATACGAGCACACGAACCTGCTTACCGGTACCGTGAGGAAGCGACACTACGCCGCGAACCATCTGGTCGGCTTTACGGGGATCAACACCGAGACGAACGTCAATGTCGAATGAAGAATCGAATTTCTCGAAAGAAACCTCCTTCACCTTCTGAGCAGCCTCTGCCAAAGTGTATGCCTTCCCGGGTTCAATCTTCGATAAAGCTAACTTTTGATTTTTTGTCAGTTT
>DAWBVG010000278.1:0-2054 GCA_052279865.1 Muribaculaceae bacterium | reverse complement strand
GGATAGGGCGGAATGGGGCTGGATGTGATGGGGTGGGGGCTATGGATTGGGGAGGGCGGAGAGGATGAGGGGGAGGAGAGCTTCGGTAGAGAGGCGGGAGGAATTGAAGGTCAGATCGTAGTTGTCGGCGCGTCCCCAGTGGCGGTTTGTGAAATAATTGTAGTAGCTTTCGCGTGAGCGGTCAAATTTACGGGCTTTGTCCAGTGCCTCTTCCATCGATTTCGCCTCACCTCGTTCGAGGATGGCTTTGGCGCGATGTGCTTCCGGCGCATGAACGAATATGCTTAACAAGCCGGGATGATCACGCATCACATAGTCTGCCGTCCTGCCCACAATAACACATGACCCTTTTTCGCATATGGATTTTATGACATCGCTCTGGGCGCGGTAAAGATTGTCGTCGCTAAGAGTGTATGAGCTGAATGATGCGGATGGCGAGCCATAGTTGAACGACAGGAACGAGCGGAGTATTGAGGGCTTTTTCTCATCCGCTTTCAGGAAAAGTTCTTTTGAAAAACCGAGGGCATCGGCAGCTTCCGACAGCAGTTCCTTGTCGTAATAGGGCACATTCAGTGTCTCAGCGAGTCTTTTGCCGAGTTTCCTTCCTCCTGCACCATATTGGCGTCCAATCACAATTATAAAATCATTCATATGGCAAAATTACAAAAATTATTTGTAATTTTGCAGTATAGAACACAGGAAATATATCTTATGAGTGTAGAAGAAAAGATAAATATCCCGGAAGATGAAGGGATGCGCATATATGAATATATCGTAGATAATGCCGAGTCAGATTCCCTTCAGATGGGGGATATGGTGATGAAGCTTCGACATGCCGACACTACAGGTCAATTCCTTTGCAGCACTGCGCGTTATCTCGCAGCTGTGGATCGCGAACGTTTCGACCAATGGATTGCTCCTCTTGTGGAAGGCGCAATAGAAAAGGATCGTGATCGCCGCTACATAGGTTCTCTTCTTGAGGCTCTCTGGGGGCAGGATTATGCTGAAAGAGTGGAGGAACTGAAGGAGAGTGATGACAATTTCCGCCGCATTTACAAAAGAATTTATTCAGAAGGTCCGCTCTGACAAGCGTCTCTTCCGGTTAAACTTTTGTCGGAAAAATTGTTATATAAACATGAGAAAGATTATTTACACATTGATAATGTTTATGGCTATGGCAACAGCTACAGCGCAAAACCCGTCGCAACTCCCTGCCGGACCGGTGGTGGATGTGAAGACTTCATTGGGCGATATAAAGATTAAGCTTTATGATGATACGCCCAAACATCGCGACAACTTTTTGAAACTCGTGAAAGACGGATATTACAATGGAGTCCTCTTTCATCGCGTGATCAAGGATTTTATGGTCCAGACAGGTGATCCGGAATCTATAAACGCCGATTCCACAAAGATGCTCGGAAGTGGAGGACCAGGATATCAGATAGATGCAGAGATCCTTTATCCTACGCATTATCATAAGTATGGCGCTCTTGCAGCCGCCCGCACCGGCGACAATATGAATCCCGAACGCAAAAGCAGCGGTTCGCAGTTCTATATTGTGACAGGTCAGAAATTTGATGACCACCAGCTTGACGGCTTGGCATATCGCCAGACCATGGAGAAGCGCCAGGCATATTTCCGTGAGCTCTGCAAGAAAAATGAGGCAAAAATACGTGAAATAGTGAACTCCGGAAATAAAGAGGCAGAGGAGGCATATCGCATGGAGCTTATCAAAGAGACAGAAGCGGCTGTGCCGGAGGCTCCACTGCCCGATAATATCCGCAATGATTATAAAAACATTGGGGGCACTCCGCATCTTGACGACACTTACACTGTGTTTGGCGAGGTGATAAGCGGTATGGACACCGTAGAGAAGATCCAGAATTCCGCTACGGGTCGTGGGGATCGTCCGAAAGAGGATATCCGCATCATCTCCATGAAAGTAGAAAAATAGAGAAAATAAAAAAAGATTTTCCGAAAAAATACGCCAAATATACAGGATAATTTTGTCAAGTTAAATAAAATCCGTATATTTGGCGTTGATTTTTGAGTTG
>DAWBVG010000277.1:0-2685 GCA_052279865.1 Muribaculaceae bacterium | reverse complement strand
GGGATCAGGTATAAAGGAAGAATTGGCACGCCTCTAACGTGAGCGTCAAATCGAAGCTGCGGTTGCTTGCAACGGCAGCCTCGCGGCAAGAAAGAGGAATTAATTCCTTTGTTTGTGCTGCAGTTGCGAGCAAGCCGGAGCCCGGCACCCACAAGCAGCTACGATCCAAGACACCGTTCAATACAAATTTTTCAGGAGATCAATGGCGTAGGAGTAGTCGGGTTCTTCGGTGATCTCTTCGCAGAGAGATGTGCCGATGACTTTACCGTTCTCGTCAATCACTACAAGTGCTCTGGCATACAGTCCGCGTAAGGGACCCTCTTCAATAACTACACCATATTCCTTGCCGAAATCGGAGCGGAAGCCGGAGGCTGTGAAAACATTCTCAATGCCGTTGATGGTGCAGAACCTCGCGGCGGCAAAGGGAAGGTCTTCCGACACGCAAAGCACAACTGTATTGTCAAGTTCTGACGCCTCTTTGTTGAAACGACGCACTGAAGCAGCGCATACGTCTGTGTCAAGACTTGGGAATATATTGAGCACTACCCGTTTGCCGCGCAAATCCTTGAGAGATATATCAGCGAGGTCTTGTCCAACGAGTGTGAAGAGGGGAGCTTCAGTGCCCACAGCAGGAAGTTCACCGGAAAGTTTCACCGGTGTGCCTTTAAAATTAACAGTTTTCATAAATCAGATCTTGTTTGAGGTTTATATTAATAAGCTAATTTTGAAACAATAGACTCTTTTATTTGGTTCTACACAAATCTCTGTTTATTGGGATCTGCCAGATAAGACTGCATCCGATAAGGAAAGAAAGTAATGGGTGAAAAAAAGAGGAAGAATTGGCAAACTTATGACTCCGAGTAAAAAAAACGTTTATAGAACTAAAAGCGTCCTGCATTATCAGAACATGCAGGACGCTTAAACTATTTATTCCTAATAAGGACTTTTTTACCTCCAATTATATACAAACCAGGTGATAGAGCATCAATTTCTGACTGGCTCGCATCATGCTTGATGCATTGGCCATGTATATTGTATACGTCTTTATTATATGTTTTTCCCATATCAACGGGTATAATACAGCCACTCATCTCCGGATTGTCCGACTCCACAATATTGATAAATTTGCACCACCCAGGAGCATTTCTATAGACATTAGAGCAACCTGGTTTTACAAAAAGTATAGTCTCACTGGTGTCCGAAAGTAATTCTTCACTTCCAAAAGGGAATCCATTAAGAACAGGAGGAGTTGTAGCTTTACAATAAATGGCTTTTGCGAGTCTTGGACTTGGATATCTACTAAGACTGGTTTCAAAAGCTGCTGCTCCAATTTCTTTTAATGTTGAGGGCAGAGTAATATAATCCATCATATTCCCCGCGAAAGCTCTCTCTTCTATTCTTTCGACATTTTCCGGAATTATTAATTCTTGAATATTCCTGCACAAATAGAATTGCTCTGTCGTTATGGAGCCGTTCTCTATTTTAGCATTTGCTAAATTCAATGATTGGGCAAATACCATGTTATTCTTGATATAATCTAAATCGTTGCAATTGAGATGTCCGGATATGTTCAAGTCCCGATAAAGATGAGCTTCTTCATAATTAATCATCTGATTCAAAGATCCTGCCTTAGGTACTGTTATTTCCAAGATTTTGCCATCATCTGGGAATGATCCAAGAATCTCAACTTTATGGCTATCTTTTGCCAAATGTATCGAAGCCAAATATACATCCGGAAGCCAAACACTATCAACTTTAAACGCTCTTTTATAGTTGATTGTAGGCGGATCTGTGCTATAATCGATTTCATCATAGTTATTTGAGAAACCCGAAAAATTCAGATATAATCCCTTTATTAACTTGGTATTCATTGAATTGATATCTGTAGAAATAAATACGGGTTGATGGTCATCCCCAAAATATTCAGAATTCTGTGTACATAAAAATTCGAATCTGGGATCAATCGAAATATTGACATTAGAATAATCGGCATTTAGCTTATTACAATAAACCATCGTTGGTATTTCAGATTTTGGATAAATGAATCTCCAACATTCCTCATCTTTCTCTTTGGAGACAACGCATAGCTTATCTCCGTCTTCAATTAAAGACTTGGTCATCATGCATTTTGCAAAAGAACCACTAAAGATCGTTCCAGGATTACCAATATTAATAATGTCGTCATTCTCCATGTTCCAATTTTTACGCTCTCCTACTATTTCTTTAATCTCGTTGTTTTTATTTACAAGGGCTATACCTAAGGATCCGTTAAAATCACTTGGCACACATATTTGTGGTGTGGAAACATCAAATGGTGCATTTGGGAATATTTCATTTGTTGAAACATTAAAGTTAAAATTTTTATATTCATAATCCGATACAAATCCACTGCCAATCACACAATCAGAGTACTCCAATTCATTTTTACTTGCAGGATGTAACGAAAATAATCCACTGCCTCCAGAATATTTGTTTTCAAGAACAACTGCGTTTTCAACATCATAATAACCATTCGCAAATCCGTCCCAACCCCAGTTTATATGTACGTTATTTTCGTTGTCGTATCCGTCTATAACATATGCGTGTCCGTCACTCAGCATTATAACAGGACATTTATTATCAATTTCGGATTTTATTTTAGAGAACCATGTGTCTATGTCATAGTTCCAATGGTTAACAAGCTGT
>DAWBVG010000276.1:0-5346 GCA_052279865.1 Muribaculaceae bacterium | reverse complement strand
GGATTATGAACCGTGTTGTTATAACTGCGTTGGTAATTATCAAGGTGGTTCTGAGTCCATTCGCTTTCGGGACGGAAAACAGGAGTTGTCGGGTCCATGCCGAGAACTGAGCCGAACAATCCCGGAGTGTCATCCCAGCTCTCTGTGCGAGGAGCCAAATCAAGACCTGCCTTCACATATTTGTTGAAGGTATATTCCGTGTTCAGACGAACATTCAGCTTGTCCCAGTATCCATAATCATATTGGGAAGCATTGTGGAAATAACCGACGCTGATGTTATAAAGGAATTTGTTTGTGCCGCCAGCCACAGAGAACTGGTAATTCTGGATAAGAGCCGTCTTGCGGATTGTAGTGTCCCACCAATCTGTGCCATCGGCATCGGTATAACCCGACATCGGACTGTTCCACATTGGTGTTCTGCCATCATTTGTATAGCGCGCTTTATATGCTTGTTCATATTCAGCGGCACCGGCTATACCGGGCTTCTTGATATTCTGAAAACCGACAGAGGCGTTGAATGAGAATTTGGCTTTGCCCTCGGCTCCTTTCTTGGTTGTGACAAGGATAACACCATTTGAGCCACGAGTTCCATAAATCGCACTTGCCGAAGCATCCTTAAGAACTTCCATCGACTCTATATCACCGGTATTGAGGAAGTTGATATCAGAACCGATAGGAATACCATCCACCACATATAACGGAGATGATCCGTTTACCGTAGTAATACCGCGTATGATTACCTTGGGAGCTGTACCGGGTCCACCACCTGATGATATCTGAACACCGTTCACCTTACCTTGAAGGGCATCCATCGCGTTTCCTGTGGTGACTTCTGTGATCTTGTCTCCTTTGACGGTAGAAATGGAGCTCGTCAGGTCACTTTTCTTTACCACACCATAACCGACCACTACCACTTCATCAAGAACCTCAGTGTTTTCTTGAAGCACTACGTTTATGACACTTCTCCCTTCCACTTTTATCTTCTGGGTTTCATATCCAACATAAGAAACAGTGATTTCACCTTTAGGCGATACGGTAAGAGTATATTTACCATCAAGATCAGTGATGGTGCCGTTAGAGCCTTTCGCCATTACCGTGGCTCCAATCAGTGGCTCGCCAGCAATATCCGTCACGACACCACTGATTTTCAATTGCGCCGATGCCATCATCGTCACAAGGCTGAAGCATATTGCTAATATATATTGTCTCATTTGATTTCTTTTTATAAGAAGTTGTTACTGTACTCGCACGATTTTCATCCTTCCTAAATGCGCGTCAAAATACAGACGGTAATTTCCATCTGCCGGCACAGCAGGTTTGAACCATAAATCCTTGGCTCTCTCCCCTCTCCATTGCGGATTTGTATAATTTCCATAATATTCCGCCTTTTCAGGATCCTGCTCGTTGTCAGCACGCCAGGTGCAATAATTCCACCAGCCCTCCGGATGATAGTTATGGATGATGAAGCCGGAATGACGACCTCCCTTCAGGCTCAATGGTTGCTCAAGCCAATACCTGTGAGGATTGTCGGGATCCTGCTTGAAACGTGAAACTTCCGATGGGTTGGAAGTCATGTAACCAAACCAGAATTCCCCGAATGTCTCGCCATTCTCCTTTACATCAAGAAGATTGGAACCAAATGGATGTGGCACGGGATCAACAGCCTCTGTTACGGAATATGTCGAGACCTCTACTGTTTTGTTAAGGATATCAAGATTAAAGAGGTAATATACTTTCTCCTGGTCAAGAACGAACGGCACAGCTCCATCAGCACTTGAAATCTTCCCTGCATCCGAAGCATCCCTGCCAAATCGAACAGGAGTAAAATCATTACGCTGGGGCAGGAACCAGACTTCCGTGCCTTTTTTCTCGTTGTAATACCTCGCTTCATACTTATAAGGTGCAATCCTGTCGATAAGCATGGGAACTCCCATCACATCGCTGTTTAGTTCTTCCGCTGTCTTCACATCGGCAAGCCACATTTTGGGATAATCAGCTGTCTGGCTAACCTTAATGTTAGATATTTTCTCTGTAGAATTGCCCCAGGTATCGCATGCCGTCACCGTCATCACATAGTCAGCTTCCTTCACTGGAAGTTCAACACTTTCTTTGCATTGATACTCCATCGGATTCTCGAATGACGTTATGTTCTTGTGATATCCGATACTTTCGATATTGATGTCCACATATTCGAGAGCACGGTCATCGGTCACGGTAAAGTTTATAGGAAGAATGGCTCTGTCGGTCATCACCACAATAGAATTCTCTTCCGGAGCTATCGAGAACACGGGCGCATCCACATCTCCGTTGAGATCTACGGCTATTTCCTGCGAAACGGCGTTGCCGGCAACATCGCAGACTGTCACCAATATCTTAAATAAGTCGCCAGCCTCTTTAGAAGAAAGCTCAATCCCATAATCGAGATCATATGAAGAGAGGGGCTCGCCGTAAATTTTAATAATGTCGATAGTCTTATCGAGAAACAGAGATGGACACTTTAAAGATATCGTGCTGATTCCGTCAGCGTCATCAATGTGTCCTTTAATATGGAACGTGCTTCCCGGGCGACTCCCGAGCCGGATCGATTCCATTGTCAGCACAGGCGGGTTTCCGTCAGACACGCGCCATTCTTCCTGGTCGTCTTTACATCCACCAGCCGCTACAATCATCAGAGAAGCTACTGATGATAATAATAATTGCCTTGGTTTCATGTGTTTGTATAAATAGATTTTAAGTAATTATGGTCTGAGGAGTATTGACAGCAAAATTAGTGTATTTACACCCTCGTGTTCGACGTTTTTTCGTCATTCTGAAACGGCAATCGGTCAAATGTCTGCAAACGATTTATCTTCTACCTCAATTTATTTTCAAAGACGCTTCCATTTAACTATATTTGCACCATGAGAATCCATCGCATAATTTTAACCATCGTAATCATTCTTCAGACCTTCACGCTGAAGGGGGAGGTCAACATGCTGCATCTCGGAAGAGAAAGCGGCTTATCGAACAATTATGTGATGGGAATCGCGCAAGACCGCAACGGATTCATATGGGTCTCTACAGAATCCGGTCTCAACAGATGCGACGGCTCTGGATTCACACCTTTCAAAAGTGCCACAGGTTCTCTCTCTGCCGATGAACTCAACCGGATAGTAATGGATTCGGAAAAGAATGTTCTATGGATATGCACTCAACGCAACGGACTCGACGCCCTTGACTGCAACACATATCAATTCACACATTATAAAGACGGTCAGGGCTCCGATTGCCTTGCGAGCACTGGAATCACAGACGTAGCCCCCGGCACCGACGGAATCGTATGGATTTCAACCTACACTTCCGGACTCGACAGGCTTGACACGCGCACTGGAAAAGTCTCACATTTCAACTCAGGCACGATAAAAGGATGGACCGATGATAAACTCTGGACTGTAAAATTATCTGCAGACTGCACAAAGATATATCTCGGACATGTCGACAACGGTTTCTCAATATTCGAGCCTTCAAAGAATCAAATACGGAATTATCTACACAAAGATAATGATAAAAATTCCCTTCCCGGAAATTCCGTGCGTGACATTCTTGTCGACAATTACGGCAACGTGTGGATAGGCACTGACAAGGGACTCGCTCTTTTTAATCCTGCAAAAGAGGAATTCACGTCTTTCCGCCATAATCCCGATGAAAAAGATTCTCTTGTTGCCGATATGATATACCATCTTGGCAGTTCTTCCGATGGAAAGCTTTGGATATCCACAGAGAATGGAGGAATCAGCGTCCTTAACATCAATGATGCTTTTCTTCAAAGCCCTTCAAACATTCGGTTCACAAATTATACCACCTCCACTCCGGAAACCGCAGCTATTTCAAACAAAACAATACACGCCACTTTTGAGGATATTTACGGCAACATATGGATCGGGACCCACGGTGACGGTCTCGACATAATATGTCATCGTCCCAAACCGATAACCCGTATCCATACGGAATCAAGAAATTCAAGAATTTCCGACAATTCGGTGATGTCACTAAACATTAAGGGAGATTCCATGTTTGTCGGAACAGACTCAAAGGGAGTGGATATGTTTATCAAGGGAAAATTTGTAGGGAATATCAATTCAGGAAATTCACCCCTTGGAGATAATGCTGTTCTTTCTCTAACACAATCCCGCAACGGCGATCTATGGATAGGAACCTATGGAGGAGATGTGATGATACGTAAAAAAGATGGCTCTTTCCATAAGATAAATATTCCAGGCTCAATCGATGTGCGGAATTTTGCAGAGAATGCTGATGGATCCATGATAGTTGCTACCGGTCGCGGTCCGGCAATCGTCTATCCTGATGGCAGAATCAGGACAATATGGGAGGAAAAAGGCTACGACACGGATGAATGGTTGCGGACTTTGTTGATCAGAGACAATGGAGACATATGGATAGGCTCTTTCGGAAACGGCATAGCCATATACAACAGCAATTTCAATCTTAAAAGACGACTGTACATCGGTGAACAACTTCTGTCCAACACCATACACCACCTTATCGAACATCGGGGCTGCATCTGGGCTGCAACTGGCAAGGGTCTTGCAAAACTTGACGAAAAGGGAACTGCAATAAAAGTATATACAAAAGAGGATGGGCTGCCTGATAATGCAGTGATGTCGTTAATGTCTGATTCCGAAAACCGACTCTGGATTTCAACAGGGAAAGGGCTCAGCCGCCTTGACGCTAACGGCAGAATAAGCAACTACAATGCAGGATATGGTCTCGATGGGGCGGATTTTTATGGGGCAAGCGTTGCTTCAGATTCCATCGGCAACATATTTTTCGGAACCCATTCCGGTCTATACTCTTTCAATCCTGATGCCCTGACATTGAAAACAGCAATTCCTGCTCCAAGAATCACGGGAATATGTATCTACGGCAACCAGCGCGACAACTCCGATAAGGAGTTGTTCTCCATTCCTGAAAATCTCACACTTAGCCACTCCCAGAATACTCTCCTCGTGAAATTCGGGCTTACGGATGCTGCCGAGGCACCACTTGTGGAATGGAGCTACAGACTTGAGGGGATCAATGACAGATGGATTCCTGCAAGCGCACAAACCGGTATTCTCCTCAGTAATCTCCCCTCCGGCAAATACAATCTTCTGATAAAAGCCTCCATCCCAAACCAGAAAGAGGATGCGATAGTAAGTCTGCCTTTCAAGGTAAACCCTCCTTTCTGGGCATCGACATGGGCGTGGATTCTATACGTTATTATCTTCCTGCTTCTTATTTTCTACTGGATGCGTTTCTACCGCAAACGTCTGGCTCTGGAGTATACATCTGTCTCTTATACACATC
>DAWBVG010000275.1:0-2621 GCA_052279865.1 Muribaculaceae bacterium | reverse complement strand
GCTTCAAGATAGAGAGGGCAGTATTCTGCCATCACACCGGGAGAGGGCCATGTGTAGGACTTGTCTTCAGGATTAAGCATCTTGGCATTGGGCACCCAATAGCCGGGACGTGCGCTCCAGAAGATCTGAGGACGCTTGCCGGATACAGTCGCAGTGTATTTTTTCGCTTCACCTTTCTTGATTGTAAAATTGAGAGCCGGGAACACGAGGTCTTCCGTGAGTTCCTCTCCTTCGCTGAGTGTTATTTCAGCATCTTCTTCGAAAGCTCCGCGACGGAACAGGAGACCTTCCGCATTCTTAAGGTAAAGGGTAATCTCTACGGGAGTATACACCTTTGCAGTCGCGGTGAATTCTATAGTGCAGCTTTTATCGATTTTTGTAGCATAATAGCTGCTTGTGATAGGAGTTTTAGCATCATCAATAGAGACAGATTCAACATTATAATCCTCATCGAAATTAAACTGCAGTTCATCTCCTTCGTCAACAGTGAGTTTGTTGCCCATGGCTGCAATCTGTTCGGGAGTATAATTTTTGTAAGAAGAATTATTGCGGACGCCGGTGATGCAACTTTCGTTGTTAGTGAATTTAATCAAGACATCACATGAGGCGGGATCCTGTTCGTAAACCTGGATTTCTACTTTGTCTCCATCTTTTACAGGAACTTCAAAAGCTTTGTATTTGTTTACAGTCTGGTCTGCGCCGTTGAGTTTTACACTCTTTACCTTTACAGCACCCGGAGATTCAATGCAGAGGAATTTGTCTTGATCAGTCAAGGAAATCTTCTGTTCTCCTTTTTTCAACTCAGGATGAGAGAAAGTAGAGAGATTCCAGTTTGTATTGACTGATTTGTCGAATGTAAAATAGGCATCAAATTTGTCACGCCCGTTTTTCACGTCGACAGTGATGGATCCTGCGGCAGAAAGTTTCTTTGTGGTGACGGTATATTCTGCACCATCCTGCAGAGAGCCTATCCATTTGTAAACTGTCTGTCCATTGTTGGCAGATCCTTTGGGTTTAAGGTCAGTCTCAACGGGCTGTTTTGTGTCGCCTTTGATATATTTCTCATGAACGTTGAGAATCACATAACCCGGAGCGGGCTTGAAGGTGTATGGACCGGTCTCTGTGCCTGTCCATGAAGTCGCTGAGGCATCAATGGCAATAGGTTCGCCGTTTGTTCCTCCCTGGAGGATCTGGATGGAGCCAGGGTTATCCCATTTGGCAGTGAATGAGAAGGCGGATGCCTGAAGGCTCATTCCCAAGATGCACACAGCAACAAGGCTGAAGATTGCAAGTAAAGATTTTTTCATATAAGTTTGGTTTTAAATGAATATCGCTGCCGGGGGATGAAAACACCCCCGGCGGTCGATATATAGTGTTTGATAGCTTTTACTTAACCACGATCTTGCGGGTTTCACCTGCTGCCATTACGATATATATTCCGGCATCAAGACCATTTGTAGAGAGGCTCCCCTCGCCATCGGCGAGTTTCACACCCTGAAGATTAAAGAGGAGTATGCGACCTTCTGCAAAGATTGTATCGCCATTGTAAGTGATTGCGCTGGCGGAATCTTCTACGGTGAGTTCTTTCACGTCAGATGAATTGAAAGGAAGTGCGTATACATCCCAGTATTGTTCGCTGTTGCTGGAGAGTTTGGTGACAAGAAGAAGTGATTTCCCATTGTTGTCGAATACGCTTATTCCACCAAGAGTGCCTCGTTCATCCGGACCATCGGTAAGCAGTATGCGTCCTTCAGGAGCGTCAACATTGCGAGCCTGTGCTATGAGTAATTCCTCAACCGGAGTCTGATCAGGATATGCCCTTTTCACAAGCATCATGTATTCATTATGACTGTCGGTATAGAAGAAGTCAGGATTCAGCGTTTTGCTGTCGATATAAGAGAGCGCGTAATAAACGTTCTTACCCATGTTTATCTCATCAATACGATCGAAGCTGCCGTCACGGTTGAACCAAAGCACGCGTCCGAGGTCATTGCCGTCTTCATCTTGAGAAGGCACGCGCAGCTCATTTGCATACTTATATGTGTTGCCTACGAGGACACGGTCTACATTCGAAGTCATTCGTTCCGGATCAGAGTCGGGATCTATATCGAACTTGTAGTTGATAGACAGAACTTCTTTCACTGATTCAAGATCGATGAAATGGAAAACATAATCACCCATCTGGTCGGTGTCAATAAACATTGTCTGAGGTTCGAAACCGGGAAGGTCGCTCATGGTTATGAAGCTCTGGCTACGCTCGAAAAGAGTGTGGGTAAGTTTTCCGTTAGCATCATATATATAATATGAGTGTACCGTAGTGTCGTCATTGCCGGCAACATAATCCTGTTTTGTTATTATGAATGACGTTGCTTTGCCGTCATCACCGAAACGCACGTCCTGACGATAGCGGAAATCTCCTACTGCAAACCAAGATGCGAGGTATGTTTCGCTGTTTGTACTCGGTGTGAGGTATGTCGGGATTTTCGCAGTCTGGATAAGTTCGAAATTATTCCCGTCGTTGCTTTCGCGGTATATTTCAATCACGAGATTGTTGTTTTCGCGCATTGTCATTTCGGCAAGGGGAGAATAATAAGGATTCCAGAATGTATCTTCATAGTGGG
>DAWBVG010000274.1:0-12692 GCA_052279865.1 Muribaculaceae bacterium | reverse complement strand
CACCACACTGTCCTGCCATTCGGGATCATTGTGGTCGTTCGGACCGGCATGCCCTCCGGCAAAAGTGCCGAAATCGCTTTCAATATGGAATGGTTCTATAAAGTTCACATTCTTGCCCGAGAGCAGCTTGAGGATGTAGGTGATGAGTCCTGCCCCCATGTCCGCCTCCGGCACCAGCACCGAAGTGTTTTCATTAAACCAGGGATGATAGAATCCGGCGCGCAGTCCGACAAGCTCGAACATCGCACGGTCAATGTCATTGAACACCATCACGTCTATGTCAGAACCCTCCGCCATCTTCGCAAGACCGATGGACGCCCGCACGGATGCCTCGAATTTCTCATAATCCACGTCATCCATCATGCGGTAGCAAGCTGTAAGACGGTCACAATATTCCTTAAGCTCGGATCTGTCTGTCCGGTCTATGACCTCGCCATATACCGAATAGGGAAGAAAACGTATTTCGGGTCCAAGTTTGGTAAACACATCATAAGGGTCAATATAGGTGCTCCACATTGCCTCATTATAGTTGGCAAGCAAACCTACGGTCGACTGGCGCATGATGGCGCGTACCCGGGCTGCCTGTGCAAAGATCCGGATCTTCCCGTTCACTTCTTCGCGTGAGCCCATCACCACCTTGACATGACGGCGACCTATGCGGGGTATGGAGCCGGATGCCTCCAGCGAACCAACCAGTGTGCCGGAACATAGATACTCTATGAAGTCATCCTCCTCGAGGGTATCGTCGAATGCCATCCTGTCTTTTGCCACATTTACGAAAATCATCGGCAACTCAGGCATGTCGCGCAGGAAGCGTATCCACGCGAAATCCTCGCTCCAGCTGAGGAATTCGGCAATGACGAAATCCACCTTCCTGTCGTAAAACTCCTTCATGGCGCGTTCAGCGTCTTCTCTCTCATATACAATTCCGGGAAATTCAATGTCAAGAAAATCAAGATTCCCGAGCAATTCCTCTACTACCTTTGCCTTGCGCTCTCCGTAGGTGCCATGCGCTGTCCCTTCGCCCAGATTCTTGAACCGGGGAGATGCAACAAGCAGGAGTCCTGCCCTTCCCTTACGTGTCTTTTCTGTTGGTTTCATTATGTATTGTGTATTTTATCGTAATCTTTCTTATAGAATAATTTTGCACCTCCCGCCATCATGAGTCCGCATACAACCCATATGACTGCGAGGACGGATATGCCGGCTGAAAGACTCATAGCCTCCTTTATGGCGCCAAGCACCACAGGAGCAAGCGAGCCGAAACCGAAACCTACCATGATCATGGCTCCTGAAGCAGATGAATGCAGACGTTCCGGCGTAACGTCGTAAAGAACCGTATAGGTGTTGGCGTCAAAGAGGGCACGCATGAAGCCAAACCCAGCGAGACCGATGTAGACCACCCAGATTATCTCGGAATTGCCCATGATGAACACGAACGGAGCGCCCAGCAGAAGCCCTGCCCCCTGCATCACCATGCGTAAGCCGGGAGACCTGCGGGCAACGCGGTCGGACAGACCGCCCGCGATCAGCACCCCGATGAATGCGAAAAGATGCGTGTAGAACATCGAGTTGAAGCCGGCGGCAGCCAGACTCTGATTAAATTTCTCGTAAAGATAGGTAGGCATCCATGTCAGATAGCCGGTAAGCACGAAAATCAGTCCCCCGAAGCCAAGCGTAAGCACAAGGGCTGTCGGTGTTGTGAAAACAACCTTGAAACCGTCCCATATATGTGTCTTTCCGGGTTTGCCACCGTCAATCACTTCCTCCTCCTTGCTGACCGGTTTGTCTTTCAGACCGAACATCATGATGACTGCCCATATCACTCCAATGGCACCGAAGACATAGAATGCGGATTGCCAGCCCCATTTCTGACCGATGTATCCCGCAACATATCCGCTCACGATGACACCGATGTAATATGCAGTCTGATGCACGGACATTGCGAAAGCACGTGTCTTGTCGTGATACTGGGCAAGAAGCGAATAGTTCGATGGTCCGAAAAACGCCTCCCCTCCTCCTGTTGCGATGCTACGGAGAATCACCAGCACGAGGAATCCGCTGGCAAAACCTGTCAGCATCGTCGCCACGCTCCAGAACAGAAGACTGATGGTTACTATCCATTTCCTACTGAAAATGTCACCAGCCATGCCTCCGATCGGCACAAGCACGGCGTAGAAAAGATTGAAGATTGTAGCGATCCAGCCTACGCTCACATCACTCAGATGAAGATCCTCGCGGATTAGTGGAAGCACGACATTGAAAACCTGACGGTCTGCCTGATTCAGCAGGAATGCTACCCACAGGAATCCCAGAACAGCCCACTTGTAGTTGTCGCCTTTATTTTCTGCTGTTGCAATTGACATGTTTTAAAAGATTATTCGGTTTCGAATGGTAGTTGGTAATGAAAAGAGGCGCGCCTATCCGAGGACAGCCACGCCTCCCCTCAGCTAATCTACCTTATGTCTCTGTATTATATTCTTGTTTATAGATCAACGGGTAATCTTTGCAGCTGAAGCACCGACCTTCACCACGTAGATGCCCCGAACAGCACCACGGAGGTCAACTTTACCGTTGCCAGACGCTACACATCTGCCAGCCATATCGTATGCTTCGGCATATGCATTTGAGCCTTTTACTTCGAAAAGACCGTCAGCAATCTGCACGATTTTGAGTTCACCTTCGCTTTCAGCTACAATATCCTGCACCCAACTGCTGGAATTTGCTGTGACATCATAGCAGCCCGACCAGGTTTTTTCACCACGTTTATGACCGAAGTAGTCAACGCTAAGATCAATATCGCCGAGATGGGCAACAGCATCTTTGAGATGTGCATTCCCATCGCTTCCAAGAAATTCTTTGTATGCTGCAAGGTTCCATGCCTCAAGAATTCTACCTGAATTTGCCTCATCTACCCCTATGCCTGCAAGGGGTTCGATAAAAGAACCTCTGCCATCAATGAATGCTTCGTTGTCTCCAAAGATATCTTTCTGATTTATGACCTTCCAGTTGTCACCTTGCTCATATTCCTTTGTTACTGCCCATTGGTCTTCTACCCAATAGTTACCGCGTTTGATCATTGTGCGACCACCAACGAAGTTATAGCCTGCGCCAAGCCATTTAGCCACTGCCGTTCCTGCCACATTACCATAGGTCAGAGCCTGATTTGATGTGGATCCTTCCGACAGACTTAACTGGCTGTTGGTTATACCTGTGGCATCAGCATTTTTCTCTTTGTCCTCCTTGGGAAGGCTACCGATTTCGAATTCCTCATAATCAACAGGGCTTACGATAATGTTGCCGCCGACGAACGAAGTTGTGTTTCCACCGAGTGTTAGCACTGAACCTGTTGCAAACCTGTCAGCAACCGAAAAGTTATAGATTGTGTTGTAAGCCAATATACCTAAAGCTGGTTGTGTTGCCGTACCTCCATTCGTACGCATGAATGCAGCCTTGCACTTGATTGCCAATCCACCTCCGTCAATGAAATTGTTAACAAGAACAACATCATTGTTTTTGGCAGCATTTATAAGGCCACCTTCTTCAGCATTTGACATCATTTCCGAATCAGAGAATGTGTTTGCGAAAAGTGCGCAACGCTCAAGTATCAAAAGCGAACGTGAACCCTTGACATTAAAAAGGATAGATGCGTTTGCATTTTGTTTAGAGATAGAGCTATCAAAAACCATAGCCTGAACATTGTTGGAGAATACGCATCCTTCACATTTCAATATAGATGAATTAGGAACGATGATACCTCCGCATGCAGTCTCATTTCCATCAACAGTCACATCCTGCATGCTGAGCCAGGCTTGGTCAAGATATAAAACAGAACCTGTGACATCCAGAGTTGATGCATCCTGAGTGCCCATTATACCTGTGATTGTAACGCCGGCAAGCACAGTCTCCGTTGATTTGTCAACTCCATCAAGTTTCAAGAATGCTCCTTGATTGGCTCCATTAGGTGTCAACTTAGTAACGTATGATTCAGGGTCATAATCGCTTATATCCGTACCTTTGGCGTTCACTGCGAAACCACCCTTATAAGTCACGCCGTTTACAAGCTTGATATTGTTTACTGTATATGTACCTTCCGACATATAAATGATGTCACCGGCGGCATAATTCCAATCAGCGGATTTAGCGTTTTCCCATGAAGATCCGTCTCCGTTGCCTCGCGCCTGAGGAGCAACAAAATACACTTCCGCCTGCATACTCAATACTGAAAGAGCTGCAACTGCAAATAAATAAAGTTTTCTTTTCATAATGATATCAGTTTTATTGGTTATTAGAATGTCAGTCCGTCGTCCCATCCGGGATTCTGAGTCAACGCACCGCCGGAAAGGGAACGTTGAGATGTCGGAATGCCATAGAGATAATCCTTTTCTTCATTCCAATGGCGCGCAAGACCCGGTTCATTATTTCTGATGGCAAAGCCATGATCTCCTTCCGAGAGCACGATATCAGTATTTAATTTGAAATATTTTACACCGGCAACACTCGGTTTCTTACCATCATAAATGCATATGTTGTTCCTGCCATCACCGGTAAGATCATAAGAGCCCAGAGCGGGGAAATACATTCCATAATGAGGTTTTTCATACACCTTACCCTCTTTCCACCGTAAAATATCGTTATAGTGATTGAGTTCAAGAGCCATTTCCACAAGACGCTCGCGACGGATCTCAAGTATAATACCTGTATTCGCACTTTTGGTAACGTTTGGATAACCCCACTCCTCGCTCATCATGAAGGAATCGGGAGAAGCATTGGCATCTGTCATTTTAAGATCGGGCATTCCAACTCTGTCACGAATCTTGTTAACCGATATGTCAAGGTCGCGCTGTGTAAGCGTGCCGAGTTCGGCGAGAGCTTCGGCATAATTGAGATACACTTCTGCCAATCTGAATATGGGTAGCGCTGAACGGCAATGGTCATAAGAATTCTGGGTAGCATCCGAAACATATTTTATGTACTGATAACAACCCTTAGTTGCCGTAAAATTCGTAAAGCTGACAGTTGCCGAACCCTTCTGTTTGTAACCTGGACACAATATAGTCTGCGCCATGCGCGGGTCTCGGTTTTTGCATTCATCAAGATAACCCACAGTTTTCCAATCGGGACGATCTGTGAATCGGCTACCATCGGAGTTGAGATAGTAGCATACGAAGCGTTTCGTAGCAGCCACTCCCCTGTTCATCAGCTGATCGTTGGCATTATGCATCTTACCTGCACTCACGCCTGCAATACGCGCCCATATATATTCATTTGCATTGGCTTCGGTCGAATAAAACATCTCACGATAAGGCTCATTTCCGGTCTTACTGAGTGAGTATCCTCCTTCTTCAATAAGTTTCTTCGATGATTCGGCGCATATTTTCAGAAGGTCTTCCCAAGGAAGATGATTCGGATTAAAAGGATCTCCATCATGATATTTCCGGAACGTTCCCTCAAACAATGCGGCACGCGATTTGAGCGCCAATGCCGTCCATGCACATACCTCTGTTGTTTTCTTTCCTCGTGGAAGCATATATTCGAATGCGAGGTCGCAGTCTTCGAGAATTCTGTTTATCACCACATCGCGACTATCACGAGGCTTACACAGATTGGCAACATCACTTGATCCTATCGGCTCCAGATAAACCGGCACCTCCCCAAACTTTGTCAGCATATTGTAATAAAAATATGCCCTGAAGAAATATGCCACCCCTTCGTAATGTTCGCGGATTTCCTTGTCAGCGCAACGATGCGAATACTGGAGAAAATAGTTTATATCACGAAGCTTATCCCATGTCCATCCGACTTCTTTTGAATTTGTAGGAAGCGGACGGGATCCCATAATCTCGTCTTCAGGCAAATTGGTAGCAACAAGTTCTCCCTGTTCCTCATACCAGTTCAGAGAATGAGATGTTGCTGCTGGCATAAGCTCATAGAAAGAATTTGTATACTGTTGCAATTCGGACTCTGTACTGAAATAGGTTTCGGGAGACATGGAATCTTCGGGGTATTGATCCATACTCGTGCATGCGCCCAAAACGAATACAGTTGCCAAAACCGTTATATTTCTGAATATTTTCATGATTGTTTTTGATGTTAGAAGGTTACATTGATACCGAATGTAAACGATTTAGAGAAACCATAAACCATACCGTCATCATTTTTAGTTCCGGATTTAGTCGCTGTTTCAGGGTCAATTGTCTTGCAGTGTTTCTTGAAAGGCGACCAGTATGCGAGATTCTCTGCAGAAAAATAAACACGTAGCTCACTGAAGATATTTTTCCAGATAGGCAGTGTATATCCTATTGTCAGGTTCTTAAGTCGCAAATAAGATACATCCTGAAGATAGCGGTCATTGTTAACATTGAGGGCACGCTTGCTTGAATATGCCTGATACGTTCGCAAGCGGGGAAAATATGCATCAGTATTATCCTCTGTCCATATTTCATTCTGGAAACCTTCAGGGATAAAGGCTATGAATGGACGACAATATGGTCCCCAGAAAGTGCGTGCCTCATTGCCGGGATACCAGTCACATTTGCCCACACCTTGGAAAAAAGCTGAGATATCTATTCCTTTCCATTGTAAACTACCTCTGAAATTATAGTTATATCGCGGTCGACTGTTACCGATTACTACCCGGTCGCCCGAATCACCGACTTTGCTGTTACCCGGTGTGATCGCATTGTCTCCGTTGAGATCTATGAATTTGACATCACCGGCATGAAGACCCGGATTCGGACCCTTGTCCATTGCATTATGCACATAATTCTTGCAGTCGATGGTGTTCTGATATTCCTGTGCCTCTTCTTCCGTTTGGAAAAGACCTGCAACACGATAACCCCATATTTCACCAAGAGTCTCTCCTACATAATGCTTGCCAAGTAGCATCTCAGGATTATCAAATTTCGTAATTTTCGAAATCTGATCACCTAAACCTGCTCCCACAGAATAAGTAAATGGACTTCCGAGGAGCTGGAAATTATCAGTCCAGTTTACAGCTAACTCATAACCCTTTGTGCGAAGATCCGCGCAATTGGAATTAGGCACTTTTGCTCCATATACATCAGGAAGCTGCGCTCCGTTTGTAAGCATGTCCTTAGTATCGCGAATGTAAAAATCAGTTGAAATTCCCAGACGGTTATTAAAAAATCCAAGATCAAGACCGAGATTATAGGTTATTACCTTCTCCCAAGTAAGATCGTCGGCAACAGGATCGCTCACATTTGCGTAATACATGAACGTATCTCCATCGAAAGTGATACCTTTGTTCACCTCGTTAGTTTTCATCTCGAGAATATAATCATAATAGCCTACCTGCTGATTGCCGAGCATACCATAAGATGCACGAATCTTTCCGTTGCTCCATATCGGCTGCAGCGGTTCGAAAAATTTTTCTTCAGAGAAACGCCAGCCAATTGATGCGGAAGGGAAGAATCCCCATCTATGATTTTTAGCAAACCTCGAAGTTCCGTCATAGCGACCAGAAAGTTCAAGGAGATATTTACCGGCATAATCATAATTCACACGTCCGAAAAATCCATAAGTTACGGCATTGTTGACTTTGTCAATAACTTCGGTATATTCTCCAGTTGCGATGTTCAATGAATTGATATCCTGACTCATCAGATCCTGCCTGCCGGCCTTAAAATAAAGATAACGAAATATCTCGCCATTAAATCCGACAGTTGCTTTCAGGTTATGATCGCCAAAACTTGGATCGAACTCCATGTATGCGTTAATGGTTTGACGCGTATGGTTGGACATGTTGCGATAGAACTTGTCTTGGAAAACAGACTTGTTATAACCTTCGTCAATCCACTCTATCTCACCTTCTGTGCGACTGAAAGGAACGTTCACATTGCGGCTCGAACGTGTGGTGTTGCGGAACAGATAGGCATATTCACCGATAATTTTCCACCAGCTGAGGGGTTTGATTTCAATTGAATTCTTGATCAGGAATTCATTCTGACGATCCTCCGTCTTATGCTTATCGTAATTAAGCATTGCATTATACCCCGCTCCCATGTTCACAGCATTTGTGGAAATTAATCCGGGGGCAAACTGGAACAGTGATGTTCCGTCAGGATTGGTTGAAGGGAATGCTGCATATGTGTGAAGGAGAGCCTTGTAGAAAAAATCATTTAGATCGTATGTGCCTCCATGATCATAGTGGGAATTGAAAAAACTGGTATTTACACGATACGTGAGCCAATTGGTGATATTTGCATTCACCTTTGCGCGGAAAGAGAAACTTTTGAAATTATCCGCGCCTTTGGCAAGCATACCATCTTCAAGATATGCCCGACCACTGACATAATAATTAACTTTCTTGGATCCACCCGTGACCGAAACATTATAATCCTGCATCGGACGATTCTTGCGAAAATAATGGTTATACCAATCATAATTGGCATAATACATCCAATGTCCATCGGGAGTGGGGACACACCAGGGGCGCTCCGGATTTTCAGTCGTATCATCAAGACGCATCCACATCTGAGCATATTCGTTATCACCATAACCAGTCAGGAAATAACGTGATTGGTCATTATACATGGAAGTTTCGTTAAGATACATCTGCCAGAAACCGCTGGTGATATAGTCGGAACTTGTGGTCTGACGTTTCCAACCGGCTTTAAGGTCGAAACTTACACGAGCCTTGGAATCATTCTGCCCCGACTTTGTTGTTACAAGCACAACTCCCGCTGATGCTTTTGCGCCATATACTGCAGCTGCCGACGCATCCTTAAGGATAGAGACACTCTCTATATCATTTGCGTTAACACGAGTAAGATCCATTTCAACTCCGTCAACCAGAATCAGAGGTGTTCCGCCGTTAATCGATGTGACACCACGTATGTTAATTGATACACCAGAATCCGGGCCACCGGAACCCATCGAAAGATTCAGCGAAGGATCGGCTCCCTGAAGAGCCGTGGCAGCGTTGCCTGTGGGTCGACCGTTCAAATCTTTGGCAGCAACAACACTTACCGCACCAGTAAGATTAACTTTCTTCTGACTTCCGTAACCGATTACAACAAGGTCATCGAGTTCAGATGCCATTTCCTGGAGACGAATATCTAAAGAACCGGAATCATCAATTTTCACTGTTTTTGGAGCATAGCCTACATAAGAGAGTTCTACCACATCTCCTTTCTTCAGATCATCAAGAGAATAATTTCCATCAAGATCCGTCACGACAGCCTTGTTTGAGTTTCTCACCTTCATGGTAACACCTACCAACGGTTCACCTTTCTCATCTGTCACAACACCTTTCACCTTTTTGCGGAAATCTTTCTGTTCATTGGAGGTCTTTTGAGTCTCACCTTTTGTTACATCCCCTTTCTGAAACACAACTACGGTGTTGTCATTCTTCAATGTATAGTCGAATTGACTACCGGCAAAAAGTTTGTCAAGAACCGAACGTTCAGATGCATCCTTCACGGAAAGCGACACCTTGTTGTCGAGCCCTTTGAGTGAAACGTTATAGAAGAAATGAAGATCTGACACCTTCTGAATTTCCTGCATCGCCTTGCGATAGCTGATGTGTGAGAACGACACCGTCACTCCAGCCATGGAGACTGATGAAAGCGCGATAACGGCAGCTGATACCGCTGCGAATCTCAGTTTCTTAATAAATTTGGTCTTCATGATTCGGTTCCTTTCACTTTAATGGTTTTGGATATCTCAATTTTCTCCCAGTCATAATTGGGATACTCGAGTCGCCCGAAGAAATAGAGTTTCACATCTCCAGGCTCAGTCAGAGTGATTGTATTCGAGACACACTCGTTGTTCTCGTTAAACTCCTGAAAATCCACCGGATATTCAGTACTTTGGAACCACCAGGAGGTGTACCACCAATACGTGGCTTTTTTCAAGGTAGGACCGGCAGGACTTGTCATGCGTATCGAGCATGTGACCTGATCGCCAACTTCATATACATCCTTTGCCGGGCTGACAATAATCTCGCTGAATCCGGGGATTCCTCGATTATCTTCATCGTCGCAGCTACCCAACGGAAGAATTGCAATGAGCGTTAGCAAAATTCTTGCTGTAGTCTTTAACATGATTTTATAGGTTAATTAAAAAGTGATGAATATTTCTTATCTTATTCAGCGTGCGTCTTGAAAACATAGACGGTGTTGTCTTTTTCAATCCGATATTCCATATCACATGCTTCGCACACTATATCGAGCACTTGATTGAGGTCTCCCTCCAACATCATGCCATACACCCTCTCAGTGCTCAAGGAAGGTGTCTGGATATGGATTGGCACCCCATAAGTACGAGAAAGTCGTTTAAAAAGCATTTCAAGTGTTATATTGTCACAGTGAATCTCTCCATTCTTCCAGTTGCAATAGTCAGACGCCGTCACTGTGTCTGTATTGACATGTCCTGAAGTGCGGTCATACTGCAGAAGCATTCCGGGCCGCATCTCAACGTTCTCACGCGCAGAAACTGCATTGATCTTTCCGTCTTTGAGAACCACGGTCACGGTCTCCTCATCCTGATATGCGGTGACATTGAATTCCGTTCCGCGGCATTCCACCTTCAGGTTGTCGCAGTCGACAATGAAAGGATGTTTGGGATCAGTCTTTACATCGAACCAAGCCTCTCCGTTGAGCTTCACGTTCCTGACTCCTTCCTCTTCATCGTATAGATAGCTAAGTTGAGTTTTAGAATTAAGTATAACAGATGAGCCATCGGGCAAAGAGATTCTTGACTTCTCACTTGCCATGGTGCGCACGGTCAGCGGATGTATCGGCTCATGATGTTCTATATTCATGACCCAGAAAACACCAAAACCGGCGAAAAGAGCGGCTATCGTCAGTAAAAAATATTTAAGACTGATCTTTTTGCCCTGGTTCTCTTTCATTATATTCTGACATATGTGGTCAAGATCCGCACCTTTCGCTACCGGGGGTTGGGAAGCAATCTCCTCCACCACCCATTCGTTGAGGCGTTTGTCGGTGATTATCCAATTAGAGAGCACCATCATTTCTTCCGGAGATGCATCCCCTCTCAAGGAGTTTTCAACAATATTGGTGATATCGTATTTAAGTTGTTTCATATGGATAGTCCTATATTTGGGTTAAATGAAGATTATTGTGAAAAGAATGGCTATCGGGAGCATGAGAGACACAACTATCCCGTAGCGTTTCCGAAGCTCTTCGCGCATGAAGCGTAATCCAAGTTGAAGATGAGTCTCTATGGTGCTTACCGAGAGATTCAGCTGCTCGGCAATCTCTTTAGTGGAATAATAATCAAGTTTGCTCATTTCGAACACTTTTCTCCTCATCGGAGGCATCTCTTCAAGGAGTGTTCTTACGTATTGCATCATAAAATTTCCTTCTATGGTCTGATCCGTTGTCAGTTCGGATTCCATGCGATGTTGCATCAGATAGTTCTGATAAATCCATTTCACGGTTTCATGACGGCTTAAATTAAACATTATGTTTTTTGCCGTGGTAAAGAGATATGAATCTATATTCTCTACCAAAGTTGAAGCCTCAAGTTGCTCCCATAATTTCTGAAAAGCAGTCTGGGTCACTTCTTCGGCAAGATAGCTGTTACCATTGCTTACGGAAAGTACAAAATTGAAGATTTTGCCCGAGTTTTGAAGGAAAGCCTGCTCGAACTTATTCTTCACTTCCTTTTTATGATTATGTGGCATAGACACGGTATAGATCTCAGGTTAGTATTAGGGATTATGTATCCGGATTCCCAAGAGATTATCCATAGGCTCCGGATACATATTAAAGACACATTAACATCAGATTTCCGCTAATGGAAATTAAAAAAAGTGTTTAAATTTAAACACTTTCTTAGAGTTTTTCAGATTTTATCAAAAATAAGGACAGCAAGGTCGTTCTGCCCGAAGGTGGCGCGAGTGCCATCGGATTTAACCTGTGCGTTACCAAGCACGGAACTCTCGCGGAACTTATATCCGGGAACGTCAATCACGGTTTCTTCAGGTTCGCCCGAAGAGACACGAGTGGCAACTATCGCCATGCTGTCACCATTGATGAAGGCGCGCGCCTCTATCTCAGGATTGGTAGAAGAGAATCCCTGAGTATCGCGATAGGTGCCCGCGAGCAAAAGATCGGCATATTTATCTTTTATGTCGTTAACTTTCTTAAGATAAGCCTGATATACAGGAGTCTCATCAATAAGACCACGACAGCGATAGATCTCGATATCGTTTACAAGACCTTTCAACACTGTGTTGTTAACCCGGCGAGGTATATCGTTGTCATCGCGGATCTCGCGGTCTGAAACCTTCACTTCGGGGAAAGTATAGCGGAACCAGTCTATGAAGCTATTGGGTCCGGCTGTAACCTGATAGATATGAATGTAATCACAATAATTAGCGGTGGCATCGGTAAGCCATTCTGTTCCCAATGCGAATTCGGGATCATACTTGGCATTATGATCGCGTATCTCTTTCAAAGTTCTCGCCTTGTCTGCTATCACACAATGGTTAGGGACCGGGAATTCACGACTGAGATCCCAGTTTGTCACAGCCTCTGCATAGCCGAGCTGATCATAAAATACGGAATTGGCACCGAGTTTACGTGCGCGATCAGCCATCTGGATAAGTTTCTTGCGCCATTCCGCGTTGCGGGTGTCGGCTACACAGAAGGTTCGTGCGTCATATGAACCGAGGAAGGAACCATTGCCTGTAAAACGGT